>NZ_JBSFJX010000324.1:0-6493 GCF_053598275.1 Streptomyces sp. NPDC001156
CTCAGGCGCGGGCCGCTGGCCCCGCCTACTGCACTTCCTGAACAACCCGCAGCTGTGGCACAAGGTCGATCTCGTCCGCCGCCGCGACACCTCCGCGCCCGGCGGATGGGCGTACGAGGCGCACCTGATGGTGCTCGCCGGCGGCTATGCATCACCCGGCACCCGCGGCCGCCGCAAGGCCGCGGCCGAGCTTGCCCGGGTCGGCGGGATCGATGGCAACGTCTCCAACCTGTCCGTCGTCTCCTTCCCCGACACGTTCGACCCCGCCGACGGCGCAATACAGACGAGTCGTGTCGAGCTCACCGTCGCAGCACGTGCCGCGCTGGCGAAGGCCCAGCGTAAGGAACGGGGCCGTCAACGCGCCCTCGACCGGTCCCGCCGGGCAACCAACCCCAACCAGTACGGGATGTCGAAACGGCAGCAGGCCCGCGCCGAACGCCGCGCAGCGGCCGGACTGCCCGCGCGGCACGTTCAGGTCCCCGGCGGTGCCCGGGCGGCGAACACAGCAGGCATCCCGAAGCAGGCATACCGGCGCGATGACCTGTCGGCCGGCTACCGACTGGGCCGGGCCAAGCTCGCCGAGGCGGCAGCGACCCTGGCCGCGGCGAAAGACCACCGCGCCCGCCGCATCGCCGAACGCATCATCACCGACCACGGCGCCAACCTCACGGTCGAAGACTGCGACATTCGCACCTGGTACCGGCTATGGGGCAAAGCCTTGCAGGCCACCACACCAGGCCGGCTCATCACCGCCATCAGCCGCGAGTGCGAGAAGACCGGCGGCCGCCTGTTGCGCGCGTCCACGTCCACCACCAAGCTGTCGCAGACGTGCCTGTGCGGCGCACAGGTGACGAAGACGCTCGCCGACCGAGTCCACCGCTGCGTCTCCTGCAGCCTCGTCGCTGACCGGGACATGGTCTCCGGTGCCCTCGCCGCGCACGTCCGGCTCACCAATCCTGACGACCCCAGCACAGCGGGCCTGGACACCGTCCAGGCCCGCATGACACAGATCTCGTTCGCACAAGGGCTGCAAGAAGCCCTGTCGAGTCAACCGCAGCGCGGTGCCAGCCTCGCCCGGGGCCGCACCCACGCGGCAGCCCACACCCCCGGACTTCCGGGGCCGCGGGCCTCTGCTCGGCAAAACACCACCGACCGGTACCGGCCCACCCCGAATGAGACCCGACCCGCACGCATGCGGCACAAGGCCCACGTCGGAACAGCCGCCCCCGTAGGGAACGCACCCCCCACAGGCAGCGCACCCAAACACGAACTGGTCGGCCGGCATCCCATCACGGGATGACTCTTAGGTGGATATGGCCGTGCCGTCGACTCGTCGGGTCGTTCGCCGGCATGTACTACGGCGCCATACGCCCGGCCGAAACCGTCGGCCTCACGGTGGCAGACCTGAAGCTGCCCGAAGACGGCTGGGGAACGGCGCTGCTGAACCGTACCCGTCCCAGCGTCGGCAAGCTGTGGACCGACTCTGGAGAGGCGCAGGACGACCGCGGACTCAAGAACCGGCCCGTGGAGGAGGTCCGGCTCGTGCCGATCCCGCCTCAGCTCGTCGTGGTCCTCCGGGAGCACCTGGCGACATTCGGCGCCGCGGAGGACAGGCGGCTGTTCACGAACGAGCGTGGGGGAGTGGTCCGCTCGTCCGCGTACTACCGCGTGTGGCAGGAGGCTCGGGCGCTGGCGCTCCCGCCGGCCTCGGTCGTCTCACCGCTCGCTGCCCGGCCGTACGACCTCCGACACTCGGCGCTGTCGACGTGGCTCAACGCTGGGGGTGGATCCGACCGAAGTGGCCGAACGTGCGGGCAACAGCGTTGAGGTGCTGCTGAGCCGCGACGCCAAATGCATTGATGGACGGCAGGAAATCGCCAACCGCAAGCGTCCCGGCCGCACCATGCCTCGACGCACCGTCAGACATCCAACCAACCGACAACGTGACAAAGCTCTTTGAGGCAATGCTCACCCTTGCCAGAGGAACTCGTGCGCCATCGCGATCATGGCACGTGCCGGAGCACCAGGCGTTCGCTCGGACGGAGCGGCCAGAGAAAACGGCAATTCCAGGTCGGCGTCGTCGACGGTCAGGGTGGCGACGTCCTGCTCCTTGCCGAGGGCGATCCGTGGCAGCAGCGCCACGCCCAGGCCGTTTCGGACGTAGGCGACGCCGGTGGTGAGGTCGGTGATCTCGATGGCGACCCGATGGGGGACGGAGGCGGCGGCGAAGGCCCGGTCGGCAACGGTCCGGTTGCTGTAGCCCTCGGGGAAGTCGACGAAGTCCAGGCCGGCCAGTTCGGTGATCGACACGGTGCGGCGTTTCGCGAGCGGGTGGTCGGCCGGCACGACGAGGTCGAGCACCGAGGTGGCGAGGTCGGTCAGCGTGATGCCTGTCGGGCACGGTCCGGGCCCCGAGACGAAGGCGAGGTCGAGCCGCCGTTCGAGGAGGGCTTCGATCAGGCCTTGGGAGCCGGAGGGGGCGGCGCTGGTCTGCAGGAACACGCCGGGATGACGCCGGTGGAATTCACCGAGGAACACGGGAAGGTCGATGAGCCCAACCGTGGTGATCGCGCCCAGTCGCAGTGTTCCGCGCAGTCCGCTGCGGACCTCGGCCACCGCGTCTGCGGCCTCCCGGGTGGCGTCGAGAGCGGCATGGGCGCGCGGCAGCAGGGCAGCACCGGCATCGGTGAGCAGCACGCGTTTGGGGGTGCGTTCGAGCAGCGGCGTGCCGAGTTCTCGCTCGAGGTTCTTGATTGTGGTGGAGACCGCGGACTGGACGACGTGCAGCCGTGAGGCGGCACGGGTGAAGTTCGCTTCCTCGGCGACGGTGACGAAGTACTCGAGCTGGCGCAGTTCCACCCTCCGAGTATCCCTCAGAGAGCTCCCAAGGTATCTCTCGGCGAGATGGCGGCAGTCTCTGACTTTCGTTGGACAGCGTCTGTTGCGTCCAGCAATTCTGTTAGAAGTTCAACCGATACAGGAGGCTGAAAGATGACCTACAAGACGCCACCGACATATCTGGGCAGCGGCGACCCGGCGCGGCAGCGCAAGGACTACTACCCCCCTTGGCTGGACAATCTTGCCGACGATGTGACGCTGGAGGCCGGGGTCTTCAACGGGACCATCCACGGAGCCAAGGACGTTCGAGCGATACTGTCCTACGCGCGCACCCTGTACGAATTCCAGGACTTCATCTACATCGGTAAGTACGGAGAGAACGGCTTCGTCGAGGACTACGCAGCGACGGTGGACGGTAGGCCGATCGCCAACATCGCTGTCGTCTATAAGAACGAAGAGGGGAAGACACAGCATCTTGTGATGAACCACCGTCCGCTGCCGATGCTGCAGTACTTCTCCCGGAAGCTGGGCGAGCACTTCGCTGGGACAGAGTACGCGAAGTACTGCGCCGACCCGTCGGCGGATGCCGATCCGTCGGATGCCGACCGCTACTGAACAGATTCCCGCCCATTTCTTCTGCGATATGGAGGAAACATGTCACGGAATCAGGCAATCGTGGATGCTTGCTGGCGAGCATATTCCGGATTCGAGAAGAACGATTCGTCTGACCTGGTGGCCCTGATGTCACCCGAGGTGATTTTCGACTTCCCCACCTCCCTGCCTTATGGTGGGACATTCCATGGGCCTGAAGGGTTTCTCGCATTCTACCGGGATATCTACGATCACTACTACGAGACCTTCAACTACGACGCACACACCGTGCTCGATGCCGGGTCTCACGTGGTCGTTCCCGTCAGGGCCAGGGCGAGGGCGAAGACCGGCCGCACCATGGAGAATGAACACTGTCTGCTGTTCACCGTGAACGACGGGCTGATCACCGAGGCCCGACTGTACGCGGACACCGCCAAGGGGCGTGACTCGATCGACGGCCTTCAGATATACCCCTCGGCAGCCTCCTGAGCCCTGAACCGGCGCAGTAGGCATTCGCGCCACGTTGCATCGTCCGCCCCCTCGGAATCTTTCCGGGGCGGGGCGCAACGATCCCGAAATGACAGATTCGTAATCCGAACTCAGAGTAAGGCGCTGCGGCGAGCGGTCCTGATCACGGACCTCAGTGGGTCGCACGATCCCAGCGCGCTTACGTGATCGTACTGAGTGAGTCGGTAAGGGCCCAGAGGGAGCCTGACACCGATGACACTCTGCGCACGGGCCGGTTCCATTGAAAGGAAGGGTCCGGAGCCTGGGCGCCGACGAGGATGCCGGCACCAGCACCGTTCTTGTCCAGAACGCCCGCCGAGTTCATCGGGCGCTGAAAGACGAAAGGTCGCTCATGCCTCAATCCATGCGCGCGCTCGTAGCCGGAAAGGTCGGCGAGCCGACCGACGTCCTGCGGCTGGAATCCCGGCCTGTTCCCACGCCAGAAGCCGGTCAGGCGTTGATCCGTGTGAAGGCGACTCCGATTCACGCCAGCGATCTGCACGTGCTGCGTGGCCGCTACGGTTTCTCCCCCGAGTTTCCCGCTGTCGGTGGTCACATGGAATGCGTGGGCCGTATTGAGGCCCTGGGCCCGGATACCGAGGGGCTGAAGATCGGCGAGCGCGTGGTGGCCGTTGCCGTTCCGGCGGTACCCGGGCCCCCTGTGGCCGGCACGTGGCAGGAATACCTTGTTGCCGATACGCGAAGGCTCCTGCCGATCCCTGACGATGTGAGCGACTCCAGCGCCTGCCAACTCGCCGTCAACCCGTTGACCGCGCTGCTCCTCGTGACGCGCGAACTCGACGTACAGCCGGGTGAATGGTTGTTGCAGACGGCCGCAGGCTCCACCGTCGGCCGGCTCGTCATTCAGTTGGCCAGGCATCTGGGTATTCGCACGATCAATGTCGTGCGGCGGCGCGATGTCGTTGAGGAGATCAAAGCGCTTGGTGGTGACGAGGTCATCTGCACCGAGGACGAGGACCTGTTGCAGCGTGTGGCTGAGATCGCAGGACCGGTCGGCGTGCACAAGGCCATCGACTGTGTCGCGGGCCACGTGGGTGCCCAGGTATCCCAGGCATTGGCTCCGGGAGGAGAGGTCGTGGTCTACGGCGCGCTCTCCACCCATCGGCAGACTGACCCGGCAGCGCTGACGATCCCGCTGCAGGCACGCTCGGTCATCTACGAGACCAAAGCGGTCCGTGGCTTTTGGCTGAATCGCTGGTTCGGCACTGCCTCACCTGCGGATGCGCTGCGCGCGCTGTCCGAGGTTCGCCGTCTCGTCGCTGATGGAGTGCTGAGCATCCCCCAGGGCCAGCCGTTCCCGCTCGAACGCTTCGCTGAAGCCATCGCGCTCGCCGAAACACCCGCACGTGGCGCCAAGCCACTCTTCGTCTTCGAAGACGGCCGGGACAACGACGACAGGTAGGAAGCGGCCCGGCCGGTGCTGGCGGCGGTGGGGCTGCGGCGGCGCTCGCTGCCCGGCCGTACGACCTCCGTCACTCGGCTCCGTCGACGTGGCTCAATGCCGGCGGGGACCCGACCGTGGCTGCCGAAGGGGCGGGTAACTGCGTTGAGGTGCTGCTGAGTCGCCACGCGAAGTGCATCGAGGGGCGGCCGGATGTGGCGGGGGTTCTGTGGGCTCTGAGGCGGCATGGCAGTGTGTGCTCGTGCTTCCTTCCGCTGATGATCTGCCAAGAGTCCTGGCCACGTGCTGGCTGTATTGGATCGCTGTACCTACGGGTGATCAAGCAGGGGTCATGGAGATGATGGGGCTTGTCCAGCCTCGTCCCGTGACGTTCGCCGAAGCCGAGGAGATCATCGACGACGACGGCCACGGCGAGTCGGAGGGCAACCCCGACGGGATGGCTCGGGTATACGTCAGCCCGGAACTCGACGGGTGGACCTTGGTCATCGGCCCGTGGTGCGACCCGTGCGACGTTGAGCGCAGCGAAGACGTGCTGCATCTGTGCAGGGACCTGAGCGCCCGTTACGGCCAGGCACAGGCGTACTACTTCGGGGCCCAGGGCGATGGTTCGGCTTGGCTCGTCGCTCAGGACGGTGTCGTGCTGCGGCGCTATTGCGAGACCGGTGAAGGAGAGGACGCCTACTTGACGCTGGGGGAGCCCTTGCCCGTCGAACGGGCTCACCGAGAGCGACTCGGATTGCCGACGGTATGGGATGAGGCGACGGAATCAGACGAGGACGAGGACGAGTGGAAGTGGGCCGCGTTCGACCTCGCTCCCGAGATCGCCGCGGCTCTGGGTGTCAGCCCGCTCCAACTGACGGCGGAGACGCGCGTTGAAGGTACTGGGGTCATCGCTCTCACCCCGAACGCGACAGAGGTTCAAGCTGAGTCCTCGCACTTGGACTATGAGGCCGGCCAATCCACCTGATGGCCTCCCTGGGCCTGGACCCGGCGGGCGCTGGTTTCGGCGACGGTCCACAGGGCTTGGTCTTTTCTGATGCTGACCTGACTCTATGAGGGCCGGGCCCCCTTCCCTGCACAGCCCGGTGGATTCTGGTTCCGGGTCCCATACGTGCTCGGAAAGGAGGCCCTCAA
>NZ_JBSFJX010000325.1:0-6483 GCF_053598275.1 Streptomyces sp. NPDC001156
GCGGGCATGCACATCCAACCCGACGCTCGTACGCTCAGAAAACACCGGGCCTCCCGCAAATGTAGGCACTACCGGCCAGACTGCGCCCGGCCAGCGACCCACGACAACTTGCGAGCGAGGCCCGGACCCACGACCGGCACCTACATACCGTCTAGACCACCCGCCGCAACCCTGACCCACTTGCCGGCGGAGGAGCAGCCATCGCGGCCTCGACGGCAGCCGTGATCTCGTCGTCGAGGCCGCGCACCAAGTGCCCGTACCGGTCCACCGTCGTCTGGATCGACTCGTGACCTACCCGGTTCTGGATCGCGGGCAACGGGATCTTGGCGGCGATCAGCCACGCGACGTGAGTGTGGCGTAGGTCATGGATGCGTGGTCGCTTCGGCAGCCCCTTGTCGACCGCGGCCTGCACGGCAGGCTTCCACTTCCGGTTGTAGTAGTTCGCGTGCCTCCACTCGCCGCCCATGGCGGCACGGAACACGTAGTCCTCAGGACGACGGCCGGCCGCGAGCCGCCGCGCCATCTCGACTTGCGCGCGGGAGAGGGCGACCAGTCTCCGCGCCTTCCTTGTCTTCGGCGGCCCGAGATAGAACGCCGTCGCCGAGCCCTTCTTTGCCCGCTTCCACGCCCGCTGCACGTTGGCCGTGGGCACGTCGGCGTTGAGGTTCAGGTCCCGGACCTGTAGCGCGGTCGCTTCGCCCCACCGCATCCCGGTGCCGACGAGCCAGTCCGCGAGGTCTCGCGCGGCGGGGTCGGTGATCTCCGCGGCCACCCGGGCGTACTCGTCGCGCTCGAGAAAGCACATCTCCTCGTCGATGTGGTCGTCGATGCGGGGCAGGCGAGTGCCCTTGCACGGGTCCGTCGTGCGGAGCTGCGGCGTGGCTTCCACGGCGGCCTGGAAGATGCAGAAGAGGAGTCCGTGCCGGTTGCGGATGCCCTTGGGGTCGGCTTCCCGGCGGAGCCACTTCTCGGGGTCGCCGGGGTCCCGCTCGCCGTCCTCTTCCATCCGCACCCAGTCCGTGACGTCGTCTTGGGTCACGTTGCAGATGGTCGCCTCGAGCGCCCGGCCGTAGGGGTCGGTGTGCTGCACGAGGTCAGGTGCAGGTGGACCTCTCGGAGGTAGTCCTCGCGGGTGCGGTCGTCGATGCCGGTGAGCTGGTCCACGTAGCGGGTGGCGTAGTCGACGAGGGGTATGTCGCCGGGCGTGGGCGGGGTCTCGACGAACCCGTGTCCCTTGACCCAGCCGTGCGGCCACTTGTTCCCGTGTGCCTCGACGAGCGCTTTGAACTGTGCCGCTTGGGCTGCGCCTTGATCGCCGCCGAAGTTCTCGGTCTGCCAGACGCCGTCTTCGCGCCACTTCACCTGATAGGTGACGTCACCGTTCTTTTTGGGCCTCTCTGTGATGCTCGCCATGCAGGCGACGATAGGGCGCGGAACGCATGATCGGTTCCCGTGTTGTTCCCAAAGATCCGGGCATGACGAAGGGCTGACCCGTTTCTACAGGTCAGCCCTTGATCACTGAGGGTGAGTGACGGGACTCGAACCCAATCCTTTGGAGAGGCTTGGCCTGTGGGTATGCCCAAAGCGGACATCTGGGTTGCATTGGGCGTTTTCTCGATCGCATTGGATGTCGTCGGTGTGGCCACGCGTGTGGCCGCGTCCACGCCTTCCCAAGGGCGATCACTCGCGGCTTGAAGGAGCCCCGGATGCCTCTCGCGGACCGAGGCTCCCCACCTCTGGCGGTGGTTCTTGCGGATCACGACTCCGAGGGGGTCTCGGGAAGGAGCCCCGGCTCGGCGAGCAGGTCGTCCCACACGAAGTCGGGAGGGTTCCACAGCAGGGTCACGCCGTGCTCCTCGCAGTAGGCCCCGGTCTCGTCCTCGACGGGGAACTCATGGCCGCCATGGGGGCACTTCGTCATCGCGCCTCCCGTACAGCTTGGCGCAGGGCGGCGCCCTCGTCGCAGTTCGCCGGGCAGGCCCGGCACGTCAGGGTGTGGTCGTACAGAGCCTTGTACGCCTTCAAGTAGTCGTCTGTCATTGCTCCGTCCTCTCGGGCTGTGTCGAGATGGGCCCACAGGCCTCGTCCGTCCGTGTTCAGGCCGGAGGTGACCGAGAGGCCGCTGACGATGCTGAAGCCGGGGCCGTGGCTCTGGAGGAGGCTCAGCTCTGCCGAGCCGGCTGCCACCACCCGGGTCCTGGAGCCCGCCGTGGAGAGGGTCATCTCGACCGTCTCGGTCCCGCTCCCCGCCACGGAGACGAACAGCTCGTTGGCGACCTGCGGAGCGTCCGGGTGGGCTAAGCGGATCCCGACCCACTCGCGGACCTGGCGGGCTTCAGCCGGGTGCGCCTTGAACTCTCGGCGCCACGATTGTCCCGATTCAGGCATGGGTGTCCCCCGCTCCCCTGACTTTCTGTGTATCAGAAAGAGGATATGTGTTGCACAGATTGGCGGGCGGGGTTGGCGCAGGTCAAGCCAGACGGGGCAATATGTGTGCGCAGAAAGCGGCGATCACACGAGACGGTGGTGGGGCATGGAGCGGCCGGGGTACCTACGCATCGCTGCTGAGCTGCGGAACCTCATCAACTCCGGTGAGTACCGGATCGGCGATCAGATCCCGACGCTCCCCGAGCTCGCCGATCAGTACGAGGTCTCGCAGACCACGATCCGCAACGCCCTTGCGCTCCTGCGCAACGAGGGCCTGATCGAGACACGAGCCCGAGCAGGGACCCGAGTTCGAGAGCGGCCTCCGATCCACCGGATGACCACGGACCGGTACCGGAACAAGACGGGCGTCCCGTCCACGCCGTTCACCCGGGATCAGAACATCGGCTGGAGCGAGTACCGCTTGGACAAGAAGTTCGAGCGGGTGGAGGCCACGCCGGAGTTGGCGTCCCTCTTCGAGTGCGAGGTGGGAGAGTCGCTGCTGGCCCGCCACTTCGTCTTCTTCGACAACGACCAGCCCCACCAGATGAGCACCTCGTACGTGCGCTGGAGCGACGTGGAGGGCACCCCGGTGGCGGACCCGATCCACGAGCCCTGGCCGGGCGGCACCGTGGCCCAGATGGCCACCCTGGGCATCCAGGTCACCCTGATCAAGGAGTCCTTCACCTGCGGCATGCCGACCGAGCACGAGGCCAAGACCCTGAAGATCGGCTCCAGTGTGCCCGTGCTCAGGTACACGAGGCGCCACATCGCCCAGGACGGCCGGGTCGTTGAGGTGGCCTCCCCGATCGTGAGGCGCGGGGACACCACCGTGGTGGAGTTCGACATCCCCCTCAAGGGCTGACGGCCGGCTGGCGTTCGGTGCCGTCCTCTTCCAGTGCGGCTCGGGCTGCCTCGATGAACTCGTTCAAGGGGGTGGCTACATCTTGCGACATCAGGAATTGCTCAGTCGCTGAAGGGTCCTCCCTGCGCACTCGCGCCATGAGCATGGCGCACGCCACCACAAACTCAGCGGCGGCATCGTCGACGGGCTGGGGGCCCCAGATCGCGACAGCAGCACGGAGCTTGGCCATCTCGGTGGCCTGCCCCAATAGCGCGCCTGGAAGGTTTTCGTGCCCTCGGATCATTAGGTCAATGATCTGCTGTCCACCGGCCACGAAGTCGGAGTATGCCTTGGCGCGCGGTTCCCGACGTTCCCGGAGGCCTTCGAAGCGTCGTTGCTGAGCTGCCTCAGTCTCTTGGGACTTGAGCTGAAGGCGGGCTACTCGGAGGCTGAACCAGCTCGTCCCGATCGCCGTCAGGGCTGCGAGGCCACCACCGATGGCCGCACCCACGACGGCCGCAACTCCTGCATCCACACCGGGATTCTCACCGCCCGCGCCGATCACCGCAGGGAAACGAGGAGAACGCCCCCTCGCCTCCCGGAGGAGGCGAGGGGGCCGTGGCTACCTTCCCTTGATTCTTAGGTGAGGTAGCTGGAGCATGACTGCGCGACAGTATGCGGTGGCCACGCAGCGCAGGGGTGCCTTGTGGTGAGACACAGAAGAGTTGGGACGCGGCCGGAACAGATCGCGGCGGAGAGAGCGAGACCAGCGGAACGAGTTTGGACGCCCTCCGCAGAGCCCGAACGCCCACGGAAAGAGCGCCCTCGTGTCCCTCCACCGCAGGAGCCCGACGTGCACGACGCGGCGGAGGAGTCCGGCTGGACGTCAGAACCCGTCGATCCGCAGCGGTGGACCGGTCCTAGCCGCAGTGTGAGGGACATACCCTCTGGGCTTCCCGGTCTCGGCAAGCGGCGATAGAGACTCTGGCGTCAACCCCTGGGGACCTTGAGTTCTGCCCAGGACGCGGGCCCGGGAGGCCACGTGGCCGCCGAGCCGGTGAAGCCCAGCTTGCGCTGCCAGGCCTCGTACGAGGCCTTGTCGCCGGAGCCGATCGTGTCCTTGTTGGCGCTGCTCTGGTACCGGTTGCAGCCCACCGCCACCAAGCGGTCGTGCATGCGGGCCACGATCGGGCTCTTGCGGCCCATGGTGAACCAGGCGGCCCCGGGGAAGGGCTCGTACTGCTTGGCGGCCGGGGGCTTCGGAGCGGCCGGGAAGTCGAACCACGTGCCCGGGTCGGTGTGGTCGTTCTCGGGCACGCTGTTGTGCCCGTACCACCCGGCCTTGGTCTCCCAGGTGTGCTCGTCCCGGTGGCCGACGAAGCCGTTGGGCTTCCCCATCGGCCAGACGTCCGGGACGCCCCAGGACTTCACCCAGGCGTGCAGCTCGTCCCAGCCCTTGCCCGGGGTGTCGTCGAGCGACTCGTAGACCTTGCCGTTCACGCGGCACCAAGGGAAGAAGAGCCCCTCGATCTGGATCACCACCGAGCCGGCCCGGTTGGTCCTCGTCCCGCCGGGCTGGTCCACCACGGACTTCGAGCGACTGTTGGCCGGGACGAACTGAGTGAACTGGCCGGTGAACGGCGACCACAGGATGTGCGGGGCCATGGCCCGCCCACCACCGGAGAAGTACGAGCGGAGGTTGGCGAACGGGACGAGGTCCTGGGGCTTGGCCTTGGACGCGTTGCGGTCCCACGTGATGTGGGCAATCGCCTTGGCGGGGCCGCCATCGGTCGGGGCGTGGTCGCCTATGTCCAGGTGCTCAGCACCGGGGAGCCAAAGATCGGACACGGATGCTCCTTGGGTGTACGAGGGCATGAAAAAGCCCCCGGCGATGGCCAGGGGCGGAGGAAAGTCGAGCCCCTCCCGGCGGGGGGATGGGACCGGGAGGGACGGCTTGGGGGACGGCTCAGGAGGCCGTGGGCGGGTCCTCAGGGTGAGCCCGGAGGTACCGGAGGTAGGAGAAGAACCTGACCAGGAGGACGGCCGTCGTGGCCGCCAGGAGGCCGAGCGACAGCAGGGCGTCCCACCAGGGTCCGGCGTGACCAGTACCGCGGATTCCCAGCAGCAGGAGGGAACGGGCGTAGATCAGGCCGATGATGATGACCCACCCCGAGGAGTTGACCTCGGTGATCCGGAACGGGTGGCGGGGATGGTGAAGGGCGAGGAACCCGGCCGAGGCGGCCAGGCCGACGCCCAGGAGGACGTACAAGACGAGGGCGTAGAGCATCGGGCCTCCTTGCATCAGCCGTCGGTCAGCCGGCTCAGGACGATCGACTCGATCCAGTCGCTGTAGGAGTTGGCGCGGTTGTGGGCTCTGATCTGCTCCTTCACCCGGCGGCTCTCGGTGAGTTTGGCCTCGACCTCGGGACGGTGGGCCTGAGCCTGCTGGAGGGACTTCTCGGCGGCCCTCATCGCGGTCTCCGCCTCGGGAGACACCTTGGTGCGTCGGGTGAAGGGCCGCATGGTCAGGCGCTCCTGGGAAGTTCCGGCCGGTGTCCCAGCTCTTCGAGGAGCCGGGTCAGCGTCTTGCCCTGCTCGATCGCGACGCTCCCGTGCTCCTCGGCCTTGGCGAGCTGCTCACGGGTGAGCTGGTGCGCCTCGCGCTCCTTCTCGAACGCTTCGCGCCACTTGTCGCGGTCGGCGGTGAGCGAGGTCATCACGTACTTCGGGACGATCACGCCGAGGATCAGCAGGACCACGACTATGCCGACGATGCCGTACTGGGCGAACTGGCCTATCAGCTTGCCGACATCGGGGCCCGAGTCCTCGGCTGCGGCCAGCCTGAGCAGCTCAGGGAGTAACAAGGGGACCTCCTAGCGGGGTGTGCGCTGGAGGATCCGGCGCGTGTGGGGGGCATGCGAAAGCCCCAGCACGGTGGCCGGGGCTTCGGGGGGCGGGGATCAGCCTGCGTGGGTGTCGTGGATGTCGACCGCAGCCGGAGGCGTTGCGCCCCACGAGACGGCGGTGTTCGAGGGCAACACTGCCTTCGTGATGTCGGCCCCAGATGCTTTGATCTCCTCCGGGCCGTTCAGTTCCAGGTCACACAGGGGGCAACTAAGACAACACCGTTGCGTTTGAGTGTTGAGGTGCAGGTCAAGCCCTGGTGAATGACGCAACGGGACGTCCTGATAGATCAACTTGTTGCTGAGGCAAGG
>NZ_JBSFJX010000326.1:0-6445 GCF_053598275.1 Streptomyces sp. NPDC001156
CTCATGCGCCGGCCGGCTGGCGATCAACCGAACGGGAGCAGGCCCGAACCCCCGTCCGACCCTCACACCGCAAGATCGCTTTGATAACGGCTTCTTAGAAGATGCGGGCACACCCCAGCTGCCTGGCCCCAGAGGCCCGTTCCGATTCCGTTACAAGCTGCGGAGTATCGCCGTCGTCCGCGCCCGTTGCCGTCACTGCCGTCGCGGTGCCCTGGAGCCGGCCTCATTGGGTACTGCGGCGCGAGCGTCTTCGCACCGACGCCCTCGACGCGATGCGGGACCGTCGACCCCGTCACCGCAGCGGCCCGAACCTGTCCTGTCGTCACGGCGACCGGCTCGGTTCATACGGTCTACTCAGTGCCGTGGCCAGGGGCTCAGAGCTCGGTGATCTGGCGCTGTGGGAGACCGTACTGCTGCGCTATGGGGTTCCACAGGGCGGCAGCCTTCTTCTTGGCGAGGGTCGCCTGCTCGCTGGCCGCGTTGCCTTGGTCGGTCTGCTCGGTTTTCGTCGCGTGGCCGTTAGGGCAGCCCTTGGCGCCGGCCACCTGATCGGCCCAGGCGGCGTAGTGGTTGTCGGCGGCGGCAGACGCCTTCCAGGCCGTGGTGAGCTGGGCCACCAGGTCGCCGTGGCCGGGTAGTTTGTCGAAGGTGAGCTGGGAGAGCTTGGTGACCAGGTCGTCGCGCCGGCTCGCGGCGGTGCGCAGGCCGGTCGCCGAACCAGCGAGGTTGCTGCACTGCTTGATGGAGGCGACCGCGTCGATCACCGCCGTGCGGCTGCTCTTGCTCGACTGCAGCAGCGCGTCGAGCGACTTCGCCTGGGCCTGCGCGGTGTCCGGCCCGGACTGGCCGCTGCCCGAGGTGGCGGAGGCGTTGGCGGCCGGCTGCTGGTCGTTGCCGCCAACATCGAGCACGGTGCCCACGACAATGCCGATCAGAGCGACGCCGGCCACGCCGATGCCTATGAGCGCGCCCAGCGACAGACGCCGGCCTCCGGCGGGAGCCGGATCGGCGTACCCGGCGTCGAAGCCGGCGCCGCCCGGGCGGCCCCCGTCGTCGCTGTAGCCAGATGGTTGCGGGGGCTGCTGGACAAACGCGGGACGCGGCTGCTGCAGCGTCGGCAGGGCGGTGGTCGGTGCGATGTCCGTGTAGCCGCCGTACCCGTTTCCGACGGCGCCGAGCGCAGCCATGGCGGCGACCGGCTGGCCGTCGAGGTGCGCCTCGATGTCCGCGCGCATCTCGTCGGCGGACTGGTAACGGTAGCCACGGTCCTTGGCCAGCGCCTTCAGGACGATCGCGTCCACCTCGGGGGGGATCTCAGGGTGGAAGACGCTCGGCGGTTGCGGGGCTTCGCGTACGTGCTGGTAGGCGACGGCGATCGGGGAGTCGCCGATGAAGGGCGGCCGAACGGTGAGCAGTTCGTAGAGGAGGCAGCCAGTGGAGTACAGGTCGGAGCGGGCGTCAACGGTCTCGCCCATCGCCTGTTCCGGCGACAGATACTGCGCGGTGCCGATCACCGCGGCCGTCTGCGTCATCGTCATGCCGGAGCCCCCCATCGCGCGCGCGATGCCGAAGTCCATCACCTTCACCTGGCCGGTGCGGGTGAGCATTACATTGGCGGGCTTGATGTCCCGGTGGACGATGCCGTTGCGGTGCGAGTACTCCAGCGCCTGAAGGATGCCGACGGTCATCTCCATGGCGCGCTCGGGCAGCAGCTTGCGACCGCTGTGCAGCAGCTCGCGCAGGGTCGAGCCGTCCATGTATTCCATGACGATGTACGGGATCAAGACGCCGTCGACGAAGTCCTCGCCGGTGTCGTGGACCGCGCAGATCGCGGGATGATTGAGCGAGGCGGCTGACTGGGCCTCCCTGCGGAACCGGGCCTGGGAGGACGGATCGTGGGCGAGGTCCACCCGCAGCGTCTTGACCGCGACGGTGCGGCCCAGGCGGATGTCATGGGCGAGATGGACCTCGGCCATGCCACCACGGCCGAGTATCGTGCCCACCTGGTAGCGGCCGCCATGGCGACGCGGCTCTTCCATAGTGAGTCCCCCTGCCTCTCCCTTTTCGGAGCCTCCCGGAGCCCGAACCTTCGGCCACTGGATTCGGGGAGGCGATGAAGCCCTCGCTAACCGCTTCGACGTGCGGCGACCGCAACGGCGACGGCGTGATCTTAGCCCGTTGTCCACCGTTCGGCTCGCCCCGCTGATCAGGCAGAGTCTCCGGCGCAGCGCGTGGGCGAGGCGGGGCATCTCAGAAACCTTCCGCGTACCGCTCGGCAGGCTTCTGAGCTCGACTATTGGGTCGAGCTGGGAGGCGATGAACCTCAGACACCCCCATCGGCCGTGGCTCCTGGCACGACTCCTAACGAAGTCGACACCCTCGGCTTGACCTGCATCACTGTGGACGTCCTCAGCGGACCCCAGGTCACCTGGGGCGGGATCCGACTGATCGGCCAGACGCCGTCAAAGCTCGCTGACGAGTTCCGGGCTCACTTGGACATGCTGGGCTCGAACGTCGTGATCACTCCTGAGGGAGACCTCTGCTCCGATGCGCTTGGGATTCTGCCCCGAGCCCAGCGGGCTGGCGATGTGCACTGGACAAGGACCAGGACAACGAGGTTTGCCTCACGGGAGTGCGCAATCGCCGCCGTGAGAGTCCACTGGGGTGACAGAGACGCCTGGTCGTGTGCGAGGATTCCGGCTCCGCATACGTGTTTGCCGAGGTCGACCGGAGACCCATGTCCGCCATACCGCCGCCCACGCCGTCTGAGCCCGGTTCCAAGCGCAACCAGAAGGGCCGCGGACTGGCGATCGCGGGCGTGCTAGCGCTCGGTGGGGTCGCGCTGGCGATGAGCCAGATCATCGGGGCAATCTCCGGTGACGCAGACGAAAATCCGGACGAGCGGATGTCCGGCGCAGGTGACCGGTCGGCCGTAAGCCTCGCGATGGGCGACTGCTTCACTAGCTCGCAGCACAAAGAGGTCTACTCCGCGGTACCCGTGTCGTGCTCCCGGCCACACGACGGCGAAGTGTTCGCCACGGTCGCTCTCACCGGGTCCAGCGGCGCCGACGACGTCCTCGCAAAGCAGTCATATCACCAGTGCAGCGATCGGTTGACCGACTACGTCATGGACGACTGGTCCTTGCCCCACACGATGGGCGTCAACTACTACTACCCGACCCGTGAGGTCCAGCAGTCGGTTAACAGGACCGCCACCTGCTTTACGGCCGACACGAACGGCCAGACCACTGGCAGCGTACGCGAGCAGGAGACCAGCCTGACGGCGGACCAGCTTGTCTTCCTCAGGCTGGAGCTGGCCTCCGCGCGCGTCTTCAAGACCTATCCGCACCTGGGCAGCGTGGCCGCCAACCGTGCCTGGGCTGCGAAGATGGCGGCCGCGCTGGACCATGAGGCAGATGGCCTCAAAATCGCCAACTGGTCTGCCGGTGCCAGGCCCAAGGTCACCGCCTACGTCGGGGAGCTTCGAAAGAGCGCCGAGCTGTGGCGCAAGGCCGTCGCGGCACGTTCGGACAACAGTTACTGGGACCGTTCTGACGACGCCTGGCCCCACCCTTCCTACAAGTACCAGCGGGACGTCCGGGAGGCCCTGCGGCTGGCTTCGGATGTCCCCGCCACCTCTTTCGGGCCGCCGTTCTAAGTCTCAGACGTCTGGCCAGACGCGGGTGCGGACCAGGAGCAGGCTGGCGTCGTCGAAGGCTTCCTGATCCTCGGCGGGTGCCATCGCGCGGGTGCAGAGCTCCTCCAGGGAGAGATCCGGTTGGGCGAGGGCGGTGCCCAGGCGGTGCATGCCCTGCTCGATGTCCTGGTCGCGGGTCTCGATCATGCCGTCGGTGTAGAGGGCGAGGAGAGCGCCTACGGGCACTTCCAGTTCCATGGCCTCGAAGGGGACTCCGCCGATGCCGAGGGGAGCGCCGGTGGGAAGGTCGGGGAAGCTGACCCGGCCCTGCGGGTCGATGATCGCGGGCGGGGGGTGCCCGGCCGTTGCCATGGTGCACCGGCGGGTGGCCGGGTCGTAGACGGCATACAGACAGGTGCCCACCACCGCGATGCTCTGCTCCGGAGCGTCGGCGTCTGCGTCCGCCAGTCGCCGGACGGTTTTGTCGAGGCGGGACAGCAGTTCGTCAGGGGGCAGCTCGATGTCGGCGAGCGTGTGGACCGCGGTGCGGAGCCGGCCCATGCTCGCGGCGGCGTTGATGCCGTGTCCGACCACATCGCCGACCACGAGAGCCACCCGGGCACCGGACAGCGGGATCACATCGAACCAGTCGCCCCCGACGCCCCTGTCCATGTCGGCGGGCAAGTAGCGCGAGGCCGCCTCGACCGCCGCACCGCCACGCAGACGGTGCGGGCGCAGAATGCGTTGGAGCGCGAGTGCCGCAGTGTGCTCGCGGCAGTACTGCCGGGCCCTGTCCAACGACACCGCAGCGCGCCTGAGAAACTCTTCGGCCAGGAGCAGATCGTCCTCCCGGAACGGCGTCGAATTCTCGGTGCGGACGAACAACGCCACGCCCAGCAGGACGCGCCGCGCGCGGATGGGCACGACCATCACGGAGTGCATGCCGGTCTCATGGATCTTCTGCGCCCGCACCGGGTCCCGATCGATCCATGTGCCCGGCGCGGTGTTTAGGACCGGCTCCATGTGTGACCTGCCAGTGCGCAAGACGTCGGTGAAGGGCGAAGCGGACGGAACGGGGACCGGCTCACCGCGCACCCATGCGGCTTCCGGGGCCCCCTGGCGGACCGAGGCCACGCCGGCACGCCTGAGAACGGGGAAGCGCTCACCGAACGAGCCGATGCGAACCGGAGCCCCCTCGCCGAACGGAACCGACTGCTCCAAGTCCACGGTGACGAAGTCGGCGAACAGGGGCACGGCGAGATCGGCCACTTCCTGACCGATCTGCATCACATCCAGGGTGCTGCCCAGGCGCGTGCCCGCCTCACCGAGAACCGCCAGGCGCTCGCGCTCTTGCCGGCTCTCGGTGAGATCAACGCTGATGGAGCACACCCCCAGCGCTCGGCCGTCGGCGCCCTGAAGACAGGAGAACGAAATCGCGTACGGGCGCTCCTCACCCAGACTCGACGGCAGCCACGTCCGGTACTCGTGGACCTTGGTGCTACCGCTCCTCAGCACCCGCCGCATCACCGCCTCCGCCGCTTCGCCTTCGGCATTGGGCCACACATCGGTGAGCCGACATCCGAGGCGCCGGTTACGGGAGGTGCCGTCGTGGCCCTCCTTCGCGTCGTTCACCCAGGCGCAACGCAGCTCCAGGTCACGGATGACGACGCCGATCCGCGCGCGGTCAAGAATCGACCCCCGCATCGATCCGTTCACCGCGTCCCCGGACGGCACGCCGATGTCTGTCGCGGACGCAAGCCACCGCACTGCTCCGTCCTGCCCTCGCATCAACGAGATCCGCAGGCCGACGTCGAGCATGCGGCCGTCCCGGTGGCGCACCCCTGAAGCGCCCGACCAGCCGTTCCGGGCACGGCACCGGTCGACGAACGCCGACATCGTCGGCGCTACCCCGAAACAAGGCAGGACGAGTACGGCGGACCGGCCCACCACCTCCCCGGCGGAGTACCCGACAAGCTGCTCGGCGGCCTGCGTCCACGCGACCACCGTCCCCTGCTCGTCGAGCAGCGCGAACGCAGTGTCGGATACGTGGGACGCGTGTATCTGCCTACCGAGTGTCAGTCGGTCGGTGCTGATCGTGGCCTGGGGCATCGGGTGACCTCCGGCGGCTTGGGAATGGGTAAGACGGGGTATAGCGCTAAATTCACCCTTACCGGACATCGACCGGATGGCGCTCTGCCCTGTGACAACGTCGCAGTCGTGGCTGATACCAGTTGGGCCAGTGAAGGCCCGCTGACGCGCTGCGAGGCGGGCGCAGCAAGTGGACTGCATGCGTGCGGCAGCCCAGGAACGGCGCCCAGGAGGCGAGCTTCTCTGCGACCGACCTCCGTGACGTTTCACCGACTGGCGCCGCGCTCGGCTCTACGAGGTGCTTGATCTTGCCGCGGAACCGACCGCCCCAGCCACAGCGGGTTTTCGCCCCCTATCACCCCTTCGCCGCTTGGCGGGCGGCCGGCGGCCGGGCCGGAGCGGGGCGCAGGCCCGAGGCTCCGGGCCGCGCGCCGCCGCGCTCTGCGCGGCGGGAGCGCCTTGATCAGGTAGGGGAAGTGTCGCGTCCTGCAGTTCGCGCCTCGTGAGGCAGAGCAGATCGGAAGTCGCCTTCGGCTCCTACGCCTAATAAGCAGTCGGCTTCACCGACGGGCTGCAACACCCCGGGTGTGTTGCAGCCCCTCGGCGACCGGACAGCCCGGACACCAGCACTTTGAGCTGTCCGGGTCGTTTATGCAGGTGAGCGAGTCAGCGCGCCTTCGGCGCGCGCCGGGGGCGTGGTAAATGCCGTAGCGCGCGCCG
>NZ_JBSFJX010000327.1:0-6417 GCF_053598275.1 Streptomyces sp. NPDC001156
CAAGAGGAAAGCGACGTCAGACGCGGGCGGCACCCGCGACCGATTTTCGCGCCGTCACCACGGCGCGGGCAACGCGCCACATGGACTTGAGTGAGGAGCCGGCGCTCGAAGCGGTTCAGCCGGCCGCGATGGCGGAGTACGCCCAAACATCCGCCGGAATCTCGTGCTTAAGCCGCCAGGTAACGGCCATCGGCTTGCTCCCCTTGTGCTCGACGTACTGAGCGGGGCCGAGCAGCATCCACGGCTGGGCCCCTCCGATGTCGGTGTTCTTGTATCGGCGTACGAAGAGCAGGACATGGCTGCCTTCAGCGACGTGACGCTGGTAGCGGAGCCCGGTGGGGGAGGTGTTCGACGTCTGGTTCTGGGACTCCCAGTGGAAGAGGGTCTCGCTCAGGGCGTAGTCGTGGTAACGCGTCTGCGGGGAGAAGTCCTTCTCATCCTTTTCCAAGGTGATGAGCAGAGCGTCGGTCCTCATGGACTCGCACCATTTCACGCCCTCACGGAAGTCACCCGGCATGAAGCCGCCGATGAACGACTGGCCGAGGACCGGGAGGATCTCTTCACGGCTGTATGAGGCGTGCACGGTGAGGGGGACGCCGCTGGAGTCGCCGATCCCCAGGAGAGGGATCGGGACATGTTCGGTGTGGGCGAGGTTGTACTCCAGCACTTGCCTCAGCTCGCTGCGTACGGCGTGCTGATTGCGGAGTGTGGCGAAGCCTTCGTCATAGTCCGCGAAGCCTTTGCGGGTGACGCCGCCCAAGGGCCACAGCTGGAAGAACAGCATGCGCGCGTAGGCCTGTTGCCGCTCGTTGAGGGCACTGTAGGGCGGGGCGTCGTCCTCCAGCAGTCGTGTATACGCGGCAACACGCAGCGGGTCATCGACGTGGAGGAAGGCGGACACCCGCTTGAGGAGGGCCGCTTCGCCTTCTGGAGCCTCCCCCTTCAGCAGACCCGCGCGCCGGAGCAGTCCGGTCCAGGAGTTGCCGTTGCCTCGGTAGAGCTCTTTGAGCTCCCGCCCGCTCTCGTATAGGTAGCGACTGAGCTTTGGTTCTGCGTAGTCGGCTACCTCGCGCGCAAGTGCCGTGACATTGACCCCGATCTGCTCCTTGATATTCGCGATGATCGTTCTCTTGGCCTTCTCCTCCAGGATGATCTGGCAACCGGAGGGGAGCTGTGGGAAGTCATGCTCGATGCTGTCCAGCAGGCGTTTACGCGTCAGGTTGGTGAGGGCCCTGAACTGGTTCTCGAAGCGGAACTCCTTGCGGTGCTGGCCGATGAAGTCCAGCACCGTCAGGACGGCCTTGTTCTCGCTGCGGCGAAGCCCGCGGCCGAGTTGCTGAAGGAACACCGTGGCGCTGGAGGTGGGACGTAGCAGCAGAAGTGTGTCCACATCCGGCACGTCGAGGCCTTGGACGATGCAGCCGTTGTACCAGGAGGCAATGACAGGGGTGGTGGTGCGCTTCTTGTCTCCCCAGGTGACCGCTGCTGGCAGCCCCGTCAGCCGACCTCTCCGTGGCACTCCTCGTAAACCTGTTCCGTTCCGCACCAGCACACGCTGCCCCGCTCCGGCGGCCAAGCCACAGCTCGTCCCCGGGCCGCCAGTGTCGTCGCGTACTGGGGCAGGAGCGCCACATCCGCCGGTGACGCGCCCTCCGACGCCGCGAACGCCTCGTACGACGGGACCGTGCCCGTCACGATGCCCAGGTTCGGTGTGCCGGAGGCGGCCAGTTCTCTCAGGGAGCCCTCTATGGTCGCCAGGTGCTCCTCGCGAGAGGGGTACTCCACGGTCAGCGTCGGGTACGCCGACACCAGCTCCGTCAGTTCGGCCGTCGGCCAGTGCAGGACCGCCACCGGGAACGGGCGGGACAGCGCCTCCCGGTACGCGCCCAGCTCTGCCCGCAGGCGGCTGATCTCGGCCTCCAGTTCCGCCGGGTTGTCCGAGCCCAGTGACCAGATCCGCTTCGGGTCGTGCAGCTCGTCCAGGGAGACCGTGGAGGAGTGCAGGGTGTCCGCCAGCCTGTCCCACTCGTCGTGCGCCGCGCCCAGCATGCGGCGGACCCGGTGGCGGCCGTACAGGAGCGGGTGCGTGGACTGCGGTGGCTCCGCGTGGTCACCGAGCAGGAGCGTCAGCCCCTCGGTGAACGTCGCCTCCGCGGCCTCCAGTTCGTCGTGCGTCTCCAGGGACTCAGCGACGATCAGCCAGGGCGCCGGCTGCCCGGGGGAGGCCATGCGCACTCCGTCGATGATCGCCCGGGCCTCGGCCTCGTGGTCGTACTCCCACAGGTTCGACGCCTTCAGTGCTCGTACGAGGTGTGGGTTCTCCAGCGGCTCGGACGATGACAGCAGCCGGTCGTACAGCGCGGTGGCACCCGGGCGGTCGTCGGCCAGTTCCCGGTGGGCCGCGGACTGCAGCAGCAGGTGTTCCGCGTCCTCGGGATACAGGCCGGCAGCCCGCTCCAGGCGTGCTGCTTCGGCGTTGTGGTCGACGTTCTCGGCAGGCGTGTCGGGGCGCATGGGGGACACCGTACTGCCGCCGACCGACAAAGGAGAGAGATTCGCAGGCCAGGGGTTGCGGAGGAATCGGTGAGTCGTTCGGCCGGGTGCCCCAGGTGTGTGGCGGTCCGTGACGATCGGATACCGCCGATGCGTTGCGCAGGGTGTTCGTCGGTGGGACGGGCGCGCGTCAATCGCTGCACGCTCATGGCCACTTGAAGCCGCACCCCTTATCGTCCGGCCCCATGCGCACCTCCGTCGTCCACCACGCCCTCCGGCGGCGCCGTGCCCGGCGCCTGCGGGCTCTGTGGACGGGTGGTGAGTTGCTGGTCACCGTCGGCGTCGTGCTTCTGCTGCTCGTGGTGCATCAGCTGTGGTGGACCAACCGGGAGGCGCGGCAGGGAGCCGAGCGCAAGGTGCAGGCGCTGGAGCGGGAGTGGGGCGCGCCGGAGGCCTCCTCGTCGGCCGGTGGCTCCGTGAGTGCGCCTACGGCCGGCAGTACCGGCGCCACGAGCGGATTCAGAGCCCGGAAGCAAGGGCGGACGGCCGTCAGTGGGCCCGTTCGTCCCGGCCCCTCTCAGGCCTACGCCGTCCTCATCATCCCGCGGCTCTCCCTGCGCGCCCCCGTCGCCGAGGGCGTCAACAAGGCCGACGTGCTCAACAAGGGCTATGTCGGTCACTACCCGGGCACCGCACAGCCGGGCCAGGCGGGCAACTTCGCGCTCGCCGGGCACCGCAACACCCATGGCGAACCCTTCCGCTACCTCAACCGTCTGCGCCGCGGGGACACCGTCACCGTCGAGACCAGGTCCGCCACGTACACGTACGTCGTCGGCCAGGTGCTTCCCCGGACCTCTCCGGTGGACGGTGGCGTCATCGCTCCGGTGCCGCGCAGCCGTGTCGATCCGTCCTATGGGTACGACCGTCCCGGGTACTACCTCACCCTGACCACCTGCACGCCCGAGTTCACCTCCCGGTACCGGCTGGTGGTGTGGGGCGTGCTCGCCTCCGCACGCCCCCGGTAGTCCCTACGCCCGCTCCCGCAGTGCCAGCACGGCGAGCGCACCCACCGCCGCCAGAACCGCCGAGACGACCGCGGCGACGTTCGCGCCGTGGGCGAGCGAGCCGCCACCGGTGGTCACCAGGGCGATCGTGAGGGCCACGCCCGCGCACGAGCCGATGTAGCGGAACGTCTGCTGGGCGCCCGAGCCCATCGCCGCCCGCTCGGTGGGCACCGATTCCACGGCGACCAGCGGGAGCGCGGCGTTGAGCAGGCCGCTGCCGATGCCGCCGATCACCAGGCCCGGCAGGACGCGGACCCAGGAACCCGAGCCGACCGCACCGAGCATGGTCAGGACGCCCACCGCGTGCAGTGCGAAGCCGATGGCCAGTTGGTGGCGCGACGAGACGCGGCCGGCCAGGCGCTTCGCCTGGAGCGCGACCAGGAAGGACAGGCCGGACCAGAGCAGGAACAGCCATGCCGTGTCGATCGGCGAGAGGCCCATCGTCCGCTGGAGCAGTGCCGGCAGGAAGGTGAACAGGCCCAGCACCGCCAGGCCCGTGAACAGACCGCCCGCCGCCGAGCCGAGGAAGCGGGGGCGCCGCAGCAGGGAGAGGTCGATCATCGGCGTCCGGGTGCGGTTTTCCACCAGGGCGAAGACCGCGAGAAGGACCACGGTCGCGGCGAACAGCAGGGCCACCGGCGTCCGCAGCCAGCCGTCGCGGCCCAGCGTCAGCGCGGCCACGAGGGAGACCAGGGCGAGGCTGAAGACCAGGGCGCCGAGCATGTCCGGGCGGCCGCCGCGCGGTGCGCGGGACTCCGTGAGGGCGCGTGCGGACAGGGCCGCCACGATCAGCGTCACGGCCGCCAGGACTCCGTACGTCGACCGCCAGTTGGGCATCGCTCCGGCGATCACCGGGCCCACCGCGATGCCGCCGCTCACGAAGGCGCCCCAGACACCGGTCGCGTGCAGCCGGCCCCGTGCCGACGGGAAGGCGTGGACGAGCAGGCCGAGGCTGCTGGCGAGGATCGCGGCGCTCGCCGCGCCCTGCGCGATACGGGCCACGGTGAAGATCCAGGTGTTGGTCGCGAAGGCGCCGAGCACGGTGGTGAGACCGAGGGCGACCGTGCCTGCCACGAAGATCCGGCGGCGGCCGTAGTCGTCGGCGAGGCTGCCGGCCACCAGGAGGAGCGCGGCCAGACCCAGCGGGGTGCCGTTGAGCAGCCAGGCCTGCGCGGAGACTGAGGTGTGCAGGGCAGCGGCGGTGGCGGGGAGCGCGACGGCCGGCGCGGTGTAGGTCATGAGCGCCACGGCGGTGGCCGCGCTCGTCAGTGCGAGGGTGGCGGTCGCCCGTGGTGTCTCGCCGGCCGCGGGAGCGGCCGCGCGCTCTGCGGCGGCGGTCGTGGACGTGCGTTCCAGCTGTGGCATGGCCTGCCCTTCCGGGGCGGGTCGGTTCAGGGGTTCGGACCGACGGTGTTCAGCGACAGAGCTTGGTTCGGTCATTGAACCTTGCCTGTGGCTGACCCTAGCAGGTCTCGGTTCGGTCATTGAACCAAGCTTCCGAAAAGTCGATTCGGTCAATGAACTAACTGGTCGGAATCTGGGTACAGTGGGGTGCATGGCTCTGGGTAAGGACTACGCGACGCAAGAGTGCTCGATCGCTCGGGCGCTGGAGGTCGTGGGCGAGCGCTGGACACTGCTGGTGGTGCGCGACGCGTTCTACGGCGTGCGCCGCTACAACGACTTCCTCGTCCACCTCGGCGTGCCGCGTGCCGTACTCGCGGCCCGCCTGCAGACCCTGACCGCCCAGGGCATCCTCGAGAAGCGCCGCTACCAGGAGTCGCCGCCGCGCGACGAGTACGTCCTCACCGACCGCGGCATCGCCCTGTGGCCCATCCTGCGCTCGCTCGGACTCTGGGGTCGCGACCAGTTCTGCGAGAAGCCCCTGCTCGTCTACCGGCACGCGGCCTGCGGCACGGAGCTCGGACCGTACGGCGAATGTCCCGTCTGCGAAACCGTGGTGCCCGTCCCGGACGTCGAAATGGTGCCGGGACCCGGGGTCGACCGGGCCCCGGCCGATCCGGTCAGCCGAGCGCTCCTCAGGCCGAAGAGGCTGCTGGAGCCGCTGGAGACCGAGGCGCTGCAACGGCAGTAGGCCACGTCACAAGGGCGGTCGGCGGAGGGGAGGGGCGGTCGATGGTCCGGATGTGGGCAAGTCTGCGCCCCGCCATCGCGCTGCTGATCCTGCTCCTCGAGGTCGCCGTCCTCGACACCGGCAGCCTGCCCGCCGCCGCCGCCGCCGTCGCCTTCGCCGCGACCGCCGCGGTCGGCACCGTCCTCGCCGCGTGCGCGCTGATCGCCGCGCGCAGCGCGCCCGCCGTGCCGCCGACCCGGGTGCGCACGGCCATCCGCGACCGCGAGCACCGTACGGCGTTCCTGCCGCAACGGGACCCCGACGCCCCGGGACGCAGGCGACCGCGGGCACCGGGGCGTGCCCTCCCGGCGACCGTCGCGTAGGGAACGCACTCGTTCGTTCCGTACGGTGCACACGTGTGACCGTTCCTAAATACTGAGCGGGAGTGAGTCCTGTTTCCAGGGCCGCTGTTGCTCAGCCGCGTGCTCCGAACGGTGTTGGGCACGCTGGTCGCCCGCTTTCGCTCCGCACCCGGGCGGCACGGATCTCGTCCGTGATCCGGGAAGGCGGGGGCGGGGTCCCTCACGCCGTCGGGTCTCCGGTCCGGCCTGGACGGTCCGATGCCCCTGCTCATCGCTCCGGTGAGCGGGGGGCGGTGCCGTCCGTCGCCGGATCGGGTGCCCGAGGGCGCGTTGCCCGATCGCGATGCACGCTGCATCGTGCCGGGAAACTGTGCGGTTGCTACTGGTCAAGGGCTGCTGCCAGTGCTGGGCGCCCCACCGGGAGGTG
>NZ_JBSFJX010000328.1:0-6353 GCF_053598275.1 Streptomyces sp. NPDC001156
CGCACGCTGCACCGACGCGCGCCCACAACGGGTAGGACCGGAGGTCATGAGATGATGACAACCGTAGAACGGCAGCACGTCAGAGCATGCCTCCGCCGAACCGGCGCGGACGGGCGGTTCGGGCGGCGGGCGGGTCGGAGCGGACGAGGGCGGCCGCACTCTCGCCGAGGGCGTTGAAGACCAGGCCGGCGATGACGATGGCGACGCCGGGCGCGAGGGCCGCGGCGGGGGCGGTGTAGATGCGGTTGAGGTTCTCGCTGAGCAGGCGGCCCCAGTCGTAGGAGGGCGGTTGGACGCCCAGCCCGATAAAGCTCAGCCCGGACAGGGCGATGAGCATGCCACCGACCTGCAGGGTCGTGGTCACGATCAGCGGTTCGGCGATGTTGGGCAGGATATGACGCAGCATCAGGCGCCACCGGGACACGCCGAGGATCCGTGCGGCCAAGACGTAGTCCGCTCCGGACACGGACGAGGCGAGGGTGTAGGTCAGGCGCGCGTAGGTGGGGGCGGTCGCGATACCCAGGGCCCAAACTGCCCCTGTCGCTCCGACGCCGGCCACGGTCGCGACGCACAACGCCAGCAGCAGCGCGGGGAAGGCGATCGCGGTGTTCATCGCCGATTCCCATGCCCGGCGGCCGCGGCGGCCAAGGACGGTGGGGAATGCGCCGAGCAGCACACCGGCCGTCGAACCCAGGGCGGTCGCCAGCACCGCGAGGATCAGGGAGAGACGGGCCCCCGAGAGCACGCGGGCGAGCATGTCCCGGCCCAGGCTGTCGGTGCCGAGCAGGTGCCGTGCGGAGGGTCCCTGCTGGGCTGCGGCCACGTCCAGGTGCGTGGCGTCGGCGCCCCAGATGACGGGGCCGGCGATCGCCAGGAAGAGCAGCAGGAGCAGGCCGAGTGCGCCCATCATCCCCATGGGGCCGATCCGGGAGGCGTACCGGCTGCCGTGCGTGGTCACCGTTTTTCAGCTCCTCGTGAGGGTCGAGCGGGGGTCGAGCAGACCCAGGGCCAGATCGACGACGAGGTTCACCACCAGCACCACCGAACCCAGGAGCAGGACGATCGCCTGCACCAGCGGGTAGTCCTGGGCGACGATCGCGCCCACCACGGTGCTGCCGAGCCCTGGCCAGGCGAAGACGTTCTCGACCAGGACGCTGCCTGCGACCAGCGAGGCGAACAGGATGCCGCCGACGGTGAGCCCCGCGGTGAGCACGTTGGGCAGCGCGTGGCGCAGGTAGAGCAGTCGTGCGGGCAGGCGCTTGCTGCGGGCGACCCGCAGGTGGTCCTGCCCCAGGACGCGGGCGGTCTCGGTGCGGATGATGCGGGCGAGTTGGCAGCTGGGACCGAGTGCCAGAGCGAGCACGGGCAGAAGGTAGGAGGCGGGCGTGTCGGCGCCGGCGGGTGGCAGCCAGGGAAGGGTGACCGCGAAGACGAAGACCAGGCCCACGCCGATCAGGAAGTCGGGGACGGTGGTGCAGATGCCGGTCACGCTGGTGAAGGCGAGATCCGCGCCGCGGCGGCGCCCACCATACGTGGCCGCGGCCACCCACATACCGACGGGGACGGCCACCAGCGCGGTGAGCAGGAACGCCCCACCTGCCAGCTCCGCGGTTGCCGGCAGCCGGGTGGTGATGACCGACGACACCGGATCACCGCTGGTGATCGAGGTACCGAGGTTCCCGGTGAAGACGCCCCCCAGGTAGTGCAGATACTGCGTCAGCAATGACTTGTCCAGGCCAAGCTGGGCTCGGCGGGCCGCCACCACAGCGGGGTCGGCCGTGATGCCCAAAGCGGAGCGCACCGGATCCCCGGGGACCAGGTGGACGAGCAGGAACGAGGCGGTGATGACCACGAAGAGCGAGATCGCCAGGCGTACCACTCGTCTGATCAAAAACCGTGCCCAGGGGGAGGACCGCCGGATGTCCTCCCCCTGGTGCTCCGCGCTTGCGACGACCGCCCGAAAACCGTCGCGCGGAACCGTCACAGGGCCCGGGGATGGCTGAGCCATGGGGTGGTGTCTCCTTTAGTTGGCGCGCAGCCGGATGCTGGTCGGCAGGGGCATCTCGCCGGAGATCTCGAAGGTCGCGCCGCGCCCGAAGTAGCTGACGTACTTCTGGGCGATGGGGACGACGTCGGCTCGGGCGAAGAGCGCCTTCTCGGCCTCGGTCCACATCTGGCAGCCGGGCCGGCCCGGGGTCTGCACCGCCTGGGCGACCAACTGCTCGTAGGCGCTGTTGTGGATGCCTGCGAAGTTGGATCCCTTGGGGGCGCCCGGGCCCGAGAAGAAGCTGACGCTCTGTGACGGCAGCTGGGTGGCCAGATTGATCTCCGGGGTGACGTCCCAGTTGTCGCTCTGGAAGACCGCCTGCAGGAAGGCGGCCGAGTTCAGGCTCTTCACCTGCACATCGACCCCGAGCTTCTTCCACGCGGCCGAGAACAACTCCATGCCCGCCGACGCGTTCGGCCGGTCGGAGGAGTACATCGCGGTAAGGCTCAGGCGCTTACCGCCCTTCACCCTGATCCCGTCCGCTCCCTTGCGCCAGCCCGCCGCATCCAGCGCGGCGGCCGCGGCCGCCTCGTCGAACACGGGGATGCCCGCCGCAGCGCCGGAGTCGTCGCAGATCAGCGGCGGCACACCCATCGTGCTGTTACCGATCTTGCCCTGCCGGTCGGTGAGCACATCCGCGATCTGCCCGCGATTTAGGGCCTGCGTGAGCGCCTTGCGGACCACGGGGTCGGCGCCGGGATGGCCCAGGTGCTCGTTGAACACCGCCAGCGTCCCGCCGTCCTCGAAGCGGTACTCCTTCATGGTGCCCACCAGCCGCTCCCGGTCGGGGCCGTTGACGACGCCGCCATTGAGACTGCCGCCGGCGAGGAGGTTGGCTGCGGTGGTGTCATTGTTGACGATCTTCAGGACGATCTTCTGCGGGGCTCCGGGCACATTGATCCTGGCGCCGTCGGGCCCCCAGGCGTACTCGTCGCGGCGGACCAGCGTGTAGTGGTCGCCGGGGACGGCCTCGGTCAGCTTGTAGGGGCCCGATCCACTGCTGGCCTTGGCCAGTGCGGTGGGGTCGGCCGTGCCGCTGCCGCACACCACGAAGAAGGCGGCCAGTGACTGCAGCAGCAGGCCGTCGGGTTTGCCCGTGGTGATCGTGACGGTGCCCGCGGCGTCGTCGGCCTTGGTGGTGAAGTCCGGGCCCGGCAGCACGATGCCGAGCAGCGGCGAGGCGGACTTGGGATCCTTGAGATAGTCCAGGTCCTTGCTGACGACGCTCGGGGTCACCGCCGAGCCGTCGGAGCACGTGACGCCCTTGCGGAGCGTCAGGGTGACCGACGAGGGGGTGACGTCCCACTTGGTCGTGATGCCCGGGATCGGGTTTCCCTTGTCGTCCAGGGAGACCAGCGGGTCGTAGGCAAAGGACAGCAGGTCGTTGGCCGCAGCGACCACGGTGTGGTACGGGTCGAGCTTGCCCGGGTCCTGCGACAGGGTCGAGGTGAACGTGCCGTTGCGGACATAGGCGCCCTGACTCCCGGCGCCTGCGCCCGAGGCCCCTCCAAAACAGGCCGTGGCGGCGAGCGCGATCACACACAACACCGCTGTCTTGGTTCCGTGCAGTCTCATCAGAAAGCCTCCCACAGCCCCACCGTGGCGGTGAGGGATGCGCAGGAGCATCCAGCCGGCACGCCCCGGCCGTCTTCGTCGCTGAGCACCAGATGGGCACCTCGCGTTCGTCGCCGGACCCCAAGGCGCCGGATCCGCAGGCGGATTGCTCGGGGCGATTGCCTCCGGCCCCGCCAGGGGCACGGCGGCGCTTTACGGGCCAACGACGTCAACAGCACGGCCTTTCGGGCTCCTTGGCGTCAACATCGTCGGATGCAACCCCGAAAACCCGTCCTTGGAGCCACCGACGAGGTCGTGGAGTGCACTCCTGCGGGCGCGGATCGTGTGGTCCGCACAAGTTGTGGCGCGGCGTTGTGCGCTCCCGACGATGCAGCGCGTGGGTGGCGGCCCGGATGCTGCGGCCAATCCCCCGGGAAGAGTGAAGGGGCCACCATGATCCGAAAGGTACCCCGATGCAGGATGTCGCAGCGAAGCAAGGCTCGCTCGAGCATGAGCGGTTGGTCATCCGCCGTGGAGCCCGATCCGGCGTGACGCTCATGGTCGCGGTGCACTCGACGGCGCTCGGCCCCGCAGTGGGCGGATGCCGGATGCGGGCCTACCGTTGCTGGCAGGACGGGCTGGCGGACGCGCTGCGGCTGTCGGAGGCGATGAGCTACAAGTGCGCCGCCGCCGGTCTTGCCTACGGTGGCGGCAAGACCGTGATCGCGCTGGACGAGGGTGCCGATCCCGCACGCATCGATCGCCATTCGGTGCTCCTCGACGTCGGTGACCTGGTCGCGGAGTTCGGCGGCCGCTACAGCACGGGACCCGACGTCGGCACCTGCGCCGAGGACATGATCGTGGTGCGGGAGCGCACCCCGCACGCCTTCTGCCTCCCGCAGTCCCACGGCGGCTCCGGATCCCCCGCCGCACCGACCGCGATCGGGATGCTGGCCGCGTTGCGCGCGGTGTCGGCACACCGCTTCGGCACCGAATCGCTCGCCGGGCGCCGCATCGCCGTCAGCGGGCTCGGCGCGGTCGGCGAGCGACTGGCTCGCAGCCTCGCCGAGCAAGGCGCCGAGCTGAAGGTGTCCGATGTGGATGATCAAAAAAGGGTGCTGGCCAAGGAACTCGGCGCGGCATGGGTAGAACCCCAAGAGGCGATCACCACCGACACCGAGATCCTCGTCCCGGCCGCGGTCGGCCAAATCCTTGACCACGATGTGGTGTCCCGGCTGCGCTGCGCGGCGATCGTCGGACCGGCGAACAACCAGCTCGTCACCGACGACGTCGCCGACTTGCTTCGGCAGCGGGACATCCTCTGGGCGCCCGATTTCGTGGCCAACGCCGGCGGCGTGATCTACGCGCTGGCCCGCGAGGTCGAGGGCATCGGGCACGCCGAGGCGATCGACCGGGTGCACGGTATCGGCACCACGCTCGCCGAGATCCTCACCAACGCCGATCGTGCCGGCCAAACGACGCTCGCGACCGCGACCGACCTCGCGGCCACCCGGCTGAGGACGGCACTTTGAATGCTCCCCACCCTCAAGGCTCACCAGTTGGATTAGCGAAGCGTAGTGAACCTGTGGCAGAGTGCTACGCGCACGCCTGGCGCCCAGGCGACGTCGGGCACCCTCCTCGGTCGGGTCTTGCGGCCCGGTCGACCAGCGTCCGGAGGGACGTGCCACCCGGGCTGGCGGCTCCTGTCGTTCAGTACCAGGGCACGAAGGCGATTGGCTCCCAAGGCTGAGCAACGCTCAGGCTCGCTAAGCCAATCAGAGACGCTGAAGGGAGGGGAGCATTCAACTGCAGACCGCACCTCGGACACGGCGGCTCGGTTGCTCCGGGAGGCCTGACCCGAGCGACCTGGGCTCAGACTCGGGACGGGCGTGAACGCGCGCGACTACAACGGGAACCGCAACTCGATCGACCTCTGCCGCAACCACCTGACCCGCGCACTGACTTCGGCGGTTCGAGGTGATTGATCTGCTCGCGCTGCTGACTGATGGTCACCTGCGCGGCCTGCCGTTGGTATGCGCTATGTGACCGATCCACCGGCGTTGTCCGCCGCGGTGAGCCGAAGGGTCACGGTCCCGGAGGCCAGGTTGGGCCACGTCGCTCGGTATCCGCCGGACTGTGTGGCGGTGACTGCTGCCAGCGCGAAAGCTGTACCGCCATCGAAGGAAACGTCGACCGTGGCCGAGGCGATGGGCGCGGCTACGCCCTGGATGTGACTCCTCCACCCCGTTTACGGGGTGGAGGAGTCACCAGGGGAGTCGAGGTGCCCCGGACCGCAAGGACGACGCTGCTGCAGGAACCCAGTCCGGCGTCACCGCGTGGACCCTTGGTACTCAGGCTACTTGGAGCAGTCCTGCCGGGGCCGAGCGAGCGAACTGGTCGGTGGTCTGCGGCACCCAGAGCGCGCCCGTGATCGACGCCAGGACGCCGACCAGCATGAAGCCGAAGGCGACAGTGTAGGAGAAACGGTCGACGAGGAAGCCCATGACCAGCGGGGTGATGGCTCCCGCGAGTTGGCCGCCAAGGTTGAGCAGGCCCATGCCGGTGCCGACGATGCGGGTGGGAAGCACCCGCAGCGGCAGTCCCATGACGGCCATGGTCGGAAGTGCCATGATCGCGTTGCCGATGGTGAGGTAGGTGTTGAAGGCTCCCCTCCCTGAGGGAGGGGATTCTCCACCCTCCAGGGCTGAGCGGGGATTTACGGCTCAGGCTGCCGCCTGGGCCAGCGGCCCCG
>NZ_JBSFJX010000329.1:0-6270 GCF_053598275.1 Streptomyces sp. NPDC001156
CGGCGCGGCATCCTCCGCCGCGGCCAGGACCTCGGCCAGCCCCATTCGATCACGCGTCACGTCAGCCTCCCTGAGTAGTAGGGTCTCCTTCCCGCAGGACCCCACGCATCACAGACAAGGCCCATACCAAGAATGACCCAGACCACTGCGCCTTCGGCGGCACACGCTCACGGTTCGATGGCACAGGTCTGACCATGGACGGGCCCGCATAACCTCCGCCGAGCTCGGCGAGGGTGCCCACTTCTCAGGCCTGAGGTGCCTCGAGGTTTCCGGACAGGGACCCAATAGGATCCCTGTGTAAGGAAACGAGAGGCAAGACACCACCCAGCAAGTACTCGCCGGAGTTCAAAGAGGAAACGGCTCCCTCCTCCCCACCGCTTCCGTGACTAGGTGCCGTCGTCATGCAGTGGGCGACTCGCTCGGGCGTTGAGGCCGGGTGTACACGAGCACGGTGAGGCAGTGCGCCAGGCTGCCGACGCGGCAGTTCCGGGACCTGTCCCTGAGTGGTGGACACCTCTGAGCCCGGCCCCGGCAGGGGCCGGGGAGGAGGGATCTCTTATGGTGATGAAGGTCTATTCGCCCGAGTTCAAGGCGGACGCTGTCGCGCTGTACCTGTCGGATCCGAGCCATACCTTCGAGGGCATCGGCAAGGACCTGGGGATCAGCCGGGAGACGCTGCGCAACTGGGTGCGGGCCGAGCGGACCCGCCGCGGCCAGAGCGGCGCCATGATCAAGAGCACGAAGGACGTCCCGGTGAACGAGGCCACGAAGGAAGAGCTGGAGGCCGAGATAGCGGCCCTGCGCGCGGAGAACAAGGACCTGCGCAAGCAGAACGCGACGCTGGCCACCGAACGGGACATCCTCCGTAAGGCGACGAAGTTTTTCGCCACCGAGATGAACTGGTGAACCGCTTCAAGTTCATTGAGGACCACCACCGCGCCTGGGGCGTGAAGCGGTTGTGTCACGTGCTGGAGGTCGCCCGCTCCAGCTTCTATAAATGGCGGGCCGGCCGGGAGGCCCGCGCCGCGCGTGAGCGGGCGGACGCCGCGCTCGCCGAGCGGATCAGGGCCGTGCACGCCGAGTGGGACGGCACCTACGGCCGGCCGCGGATCACCGCCGAGCTGTGCGACCAGGGCGAGCGCGTGAACCACAAGCGTGTCGGACGGGTCATGCGGAAGTTCGGCATCGCCGGGCTGCGGCTGCGCAAGCGCCAGGTCACCACGGTGCCCGAACCGTCCGCCACGCCGGTGCCGGACCTGTTCCGGCGCGACTTCACCGCAAGCGCGCCGAACACCAAGTACGTCGGCGACATCACGTACTTGCCGGTGGGCGACGGCGAGTTCCTGTATCTGGCGACGGTGATCGACTGCTTCTCGCGCCGCCTGGTGGGCTGGTCGATCGCCGACCACATGCGCACCTCGCTGGTCGCCGACGCGCTCCAGGCAGCCGCCGCGACCCGCGGCAGCCTTGACGGGGCGGTCTTCCACAGCGATCACGGAGCGCAATACACCTCCCGCCAATTCGGCGATGTATGCGCTGAGTTGGGGGTGCGACAGTCCATGGGTGCGGTCGGCACGAGCGCGGACAATGCGCTCGCCGAGAGCTTCAACGCGGCCCTGAAACGCGAGACGCTCCGCGGCGCCCGCCGCTTCGACGGGGCCCGCGCCTGCCGCCTGGCCGTCTTCCGCTGGACCACCCGCTACAACACCCGCCGACGACACTCGGCGAACGGACAGCAGGCACCGATCGCCTACGAGCAACAGTCAGCTACCCTGACACTCGCCGCATAACGACACGAACAGGTGTCCACCCCTCGGGGACAAGGCCCTTCCATCCGCGCAGACCCGCGTGGTCCGTGCGCCAGAGGCCCATGTGGCTGCCTGGCGCGTCTCCGTAGAACGCTGCGGTACGCCACCAGCGTCCGCGCACCGTGCCGTGGAAGTCCTACAGGATCCGCTGCGAACTGGCGGCGCCGCCCATGTGGCGGATGAGGCGGGGAGTCATGGGCTCATCCTTGCTCACTGCGCCGGTAGGCACCCCGGTGCTCGAGCACCTGGGTGATGGTGGCGCCGTACCAGCGGTGCGGCGGCCCGGGCCGCAGGGGCGGTGGGGCGTCTGGGCCTTCTTCTCTCACGGCCTCGCCGACCACACCTCCGGCCCGCCGCCGCGCCACTCGATCAGGAGCGACTCGGCCACATACACCTCATCCCAGCCCTCCATGCCGACGCGGTTCAGGAACACTCGCAAGTCGTGCAGGCTGTGCGCGGTGCCGAGGGTCTGATCGTCGATCTGTATACGCCGGCCGCCTGTCTTGTCGGGCGGGGACACGATCACACGATGTCCGGCCATGACACCAGCCTCGCGCGCAGGCGCCACATGTGCATACCGCGGCTCGGTGTGGGCCACGCAGGAGGGTTTCGTCGCGCTTGCCCACTCGTATGACCACTCCGGGTGGCCGTCGTCGCGCTGCCGGATCAGGCTAGGCATGACGCCGCGCGGCCTGGTGTCCCCCCGCAGGCTGCCGCACGTCCACGCAGGGCCCGCCTCTTCACCCCCTGTCGTGGCTCGGATGGGGTGGGGGGTGTGCTCGCATGATCGACGTGCGGCGGAAAGCTGGCCGCGCGATCCTGGTGGGGCGGGGGTTGACCCAGAGGCGGCTGTGCTGTCGGGGTCATCGCTCAGCTCAGGGAACGGCCTCCGCTTTCCGGGCGTGGCTCGCTGCCTGCGCCGACAGCAACCATGTGCCCTCCCACCCCCTGCATGGACTCCAGCCCATGCAGGGGGCTCGTCATGTCTATGCGGCGCGAACCCATAGACGGGCGGCAGTCACGTTCGGTCGCCTGCCGTGCGCTCGATGGCGAAGGCGTGCACTCTCTGCGGTGGCTCGAGCCGCGTCTGGACGATGTTGCGGGTCGCCCCTACAGGGATCGGCGGTACGGGCTGGCCGGGCCGGATGACGCCGGACATGACCACCTTGTACGCGTCTCCCTCTGCAAAGACGTCGAGCACGACATCGATTCGGTCGCCAGGCTGAATCACAGTCCGCCGCCTTTCTTGTGATCGGACAGGTGCACGAACCCGGCCGCCAGGCAGATCTCCCACCCGGGGCGGTCGAGCCTCGAGGACGGCCTTCTGCAAGCCCCGCTTCTGGGTGCGCGGCACGTCGTCGTGGACATTGCCGGCCAAGGGGGATCTGCTCGGCCCGGCGGCCCTGCTGCGTGGCCGCCTCCTCGCTAACTCGGACCACCTGCCGGCCGCACCACGTCGAGAGAGACCACCGGCGCGGCATCCTCCGCCGCAGCCAAGACCTCGGCCAGCCCCATTCGATCACGCGCCACGTCAGCCTCCCTGGGTAGAAGGGTCTCCTTCCCGTAGACCCCACGCATCACAGGCACAGCCGTTTCTAAGAGTGAGGTACACGCTCATGGTTCGATGGGCATAGGCCTGAGCATGGACGGGACCGCATGACCTCCGCCAGGCACCGAGGGTGCTCGCTTGTCAGGCTCTCCTTCATCGCGCGGCACGTAGCAGCGCGCAGCCGACGGTGCTGCGGTTGGGCCCAATTGGCGGGCGTGGCGTTGGCAGGCTGCGCTCCTCGGTGGCGAGCATGTGTTCATGGTGGAACACACGACGGTCGTGCACGGCATTACCCGGAACACGACGCACCGCGGAGGATGGGTCGAGTATGAGCCGACTGGGCACGCCGTGGTGCGCTGCACCTGCGGTCTCGACAGCGGGATCGTGGCGGAAGCTCAGGCAGTGCAGATCGCCGATGATCACCGCCGCACGACCGCGGAAGCCCGTATCTGACCGGTTGACGGCTATCCCCTGTGCGGCCCGCCCATGCGATTGCCCACCGCGGCACAGGTGCTGTGCCCAGTCACAGTCCTGAGCCTGCCCGTGATCGTGGACACCTGGAGACTGGACCCCATCTCCGGAGCCCACGGGCGGCGCGTGCGCAGGGAGGGCTGGGCGTCCTTCGCCATCCGCCCCGCCCTCCCTGCCGCATACACAGCACGGGCACGGTCCAGCCCCACTACTGGGAGCCGTGTGGCTGCAACCCTTTCAGTCTCATCCGGGATGCTTGGGCTGGACCGCCTGTCCGCCCGAGCATTTTGCTGGCCGTTCGATCCCGGTGGGTCACGGAACACCAGCCGCGAACATTCGGACACCCGAAAAGCTCAACCGAGCTCAGATCTGGTGCGAGGTGTACGCCGGGGGTCAAGCCGAGGGCGGACGATCTCGCGCCGGAGGACGGTGTGCGGGTAGGGGCGTCCGCTGGCACCGGCGGGCCCGCCGGTGGCGGGGTCGAACTGGTAGGCAAGCAGGTAATTCGTGTGCCTGCTCCTACTCGCGTGTCGCGATGGTCGCGCGGACAGTGAGGGTTCATGCCGATCGAGCCAAGGCGATGCCACGGCCGCCGCGATACGAAACACCCGAGCAGCGGGCCGACCGCAATCTGGTCGAGCTGCTCCAGGAGCTACGCGTCGTCCAGACCGGTGTGCAGATTCTGTTCGCCTTCCTGCTCGGCGTAGCCTTCACCAGCCGTTTTCCGCAACTCAGCGCCTTTCAGCGTGGCATCTATGCCGCCACGCTCCTGCTGACCGTCATTACCGCCGCTGTCCTCGCTACGCCGGTGGCCCTGCATCGCGGGCTGTTTCAGCGCGGCGTCAAGCCCCGCATCGTGGCACTGTCCGCCCGGTATGCGGAAGTCGGCCTGGTGTTCCTCGCACTGGCGATCAACGGTGCTGTTCTCCTGCTCATGGACGTCGTCTTTGGCCATATCGCAGCCATCGCCATCACGGCCGCGACCACTGCGATGTTCGCGTGCCTGTGGTTCGTGCTGCCGTGGTCTCTACGACATTCCTGAGGGGGCGACCGCTCAGCGGCCTCCTGGCCCTGGAGAGCCAGTGCTCCCTCAGCTGCAACGGTGGAGCGGACAGACGTTGCGGCCGATGTAGCCGAAGCGTCCGCTGACCGCCGACAGTACGAATACCGCCCACGCGGGCACCTCTCCCCAGTTCATGACTGGGCCATAGCCAGGCGCACTGAGCGTCTCAGTGCTCCCACACGTCCGGCCCGCCGCCCCGCCACTCGATGAGGTCCGCGTACGATTCGACGATGTCCGCGACCAGCGGGTTGACCTCGGTCCAGCCTTCAACCTCATGTATTCAGCTGTGGCTGTGACCTGACGCCACGACAGGAGAAGGATGCCTCCCACCTGCGATGATCTGACTGTCTAGATCAAAACCGTCGCAGAGAAGAGGCACCCAACAGGTGCAGGTGCGACACGAGGTCGCGTGTGTTGAGTGGACGCTCTTGGAGAGGGGGACGGCGGTGTCGCCGATGACAGGGTAGTCCCGGGTTCGTGTCCGATGACCCGTCCCCACCTGGACGTGCGTCGCTGGTAACGGCGGGGTGCGAAGCTCCGGGGAGAAGCCCAAGCGCCTCCGTTCCACCCGGGGGTGACAGGCGAGGGGAAGGCCGGACGGGCGAACGTGAGTGAACCCTTGATGACGCCTCGTGAGTTGGAGCCCCGCCGGTGGGTTGTAGGTGCGGGGTGTAGGGCGGGCCGCTGTGAGGCGGCAGGCGCCGGACGGTGCTTCATGCCGTTCGGGTGGACACCGCCGCCCCGGGGTATAGAGGGCGCCCTCCCCGGCCGTATCTCACATACGCGGAACGTGGAAACCCCGACGGAGTCCGCCGTCTTGCAAGGGCGGCGGTGGGCTGACCGTGAGGAAGGCTGATGTCTCCGGCGGGACAGGACGGCTCAAGAAGCAAATGCCGGTGGGCCGAAAGGCCAGGGGAAACCGGGACGGCACCAGCGGCGGCCTCTCCGCTGCAGTCCTGGCCAACCTGCCGGATACCGGGCCGGTGCCCGGGTCCGAAAGGACGCAGACGTGGGCCGGGTGAGCCTGTGAGGAGGGACGATGGCAACAGTGGCAGCGCCGAAGGACAAGTTGGACGCCCCGGCCGTGGCCGGGGTGAACGGACCGGAGGGCGACTTCTTCGCGGACTGGGACAGCATCGACTGGGACCGCGCGCAGGAGAACGTACGCCGACTGCGCCAGCGCATCTTCACGGCATCGAGGGACGGGGACCTGGCCAAGGTCAGGAACCTGCAGACGCGCCCGAGAGCCTTCAGGGCTTGCTTGAGCCGTATGCGCGGATGACGGTGCGCCGTTTCACTCGGCGTTGGATCGCCCCTTCAAGGGGCCGAGGTTCGGAAGGAGGTGACCTCGGGGCCACCCGCCTGACCTGGACGCGAAA
>NZ_JBSFJX010000330.1:0-6131 GCF_053598275.1 Streptomyces sp. NPDC001156
GCCGTGGCCCAGCTGGTCCACGGCCCGGTGCACGGCGTTCGGCTCCGCCGTCAATGTCCGGTTCTTGCGCTGCGACGGCCTGGAGCGCCGCCGGATCGCGGGATCGCCCGTGTGATACGCCTGGCAGAACGCCTGCGGATCCGGTGGTCGGCCGTCCTCATGGTCATGTTGCTTCGGGTTGCAGGGCGGTTCAGCGTGTCCCGTGTGAAAACTCTGGTTCGGGTCGTTGAGCAGGTTGTTTGTCCGGCTGGGGTCAGGCTTGCTGGTGCTCGTTTCATAGCCAGCCGCGTCGGGTGGCGGCGAGGCCGGCCTGGAAGCGGGTGGAGGCGCCGAGTTGGCACATGAGTTGGTGGACGCGACGCTGGGTAGTCCGCTCGCTCCAGCCTTGGGCGCGCGCGATGGCCGTGTCGGTGAGGCCGGAGGCGAGCAGGGCAAGCAGGGACCGAGTCTCCTCATCAGGCTCTGCGTCCTCGGATTCCGCCGCGGTGGTGGCGTCGCCGGGTGGCAGTGGGGCGCCCGATAGCGGTGCTGCGTGCTCCCATTGTGCCTCGAAGAGCGATTCCAGGGCTACGAGCACGGGGGAGCGGTGGACCAGGTAGGCGACTGACAGGCCACCAGGTCCGAGGGTGAAGGGGAGGATGGCCGCCCGGTCGTCGCTGATGACGAGTTTGAGGGGCAACTCAGGGTGTACCCGTGCCTGCTCGCCTGCCTTCATGCTGGGCACGATGTCGTTGTTCAGCCTGCCGGGCCAGGCCACCGCTTCGCGGTCGTAGATCACCCGGTAGATCACGCCGCGCCGCTGCTGCTGGAGCTGGCTGTCGAGGTTGCTGCCGGGGCCGTCGAAATAGGGCGGCCGGTCGCACACACGCACCTCGCGGCGGGCGTCGACAGTCAGTCGGCGTACGGTGGCGTTGATGTGCTCACGGCTGGTGAGCAGTTCGACGGCCATGTCGCGTTGGTTGATCCGGGGCGCCTCCCGGTGGGTCTCGGTCAACCGCTGTACCAGGGCCCGTGCTTCCTTGAGCTGGTGCTCGCGCTGGTCTATCAGCGCGGCGACGGCGACATCCGGGGGAGTGGCGGTGAAGCGTGGCGGGCGTCCGGCGTCCCGCACGGCGAGCCCGACCTTGACCAGTTTGGACAGCAGTCTTCCCACAGTGGTCGCGGGCATGCCGCAAACGTCGGCCAACTCCGAAGAGGTGCAGCGAGGCTGCCGGACCAGTGCCACGTAGACGTGTTCTGTTTCGTCCGCAAGCCCAAGCACACCAAATTCCATACCGCCCCGCCAATTTCTGTGGCGGCTTCCCGCCGCCTGGCAGAGATCCGCCGACCTGTAATCTTGTGTTTCGTTGGTCGCGGTTGACATCTTTCACGCTGAAGTTGGCGCTGTCCTGGGCACGTTCGAGCGGGCAGAGCCTTCCGGTGCGGACCCGTGCTCGCGGATTCGCTCCCTGAGAAAGGTGTCCCATGACGTATGCCCACACGCGCGGCAGACGGCTTGGTGCCGTCGGTGTCGCGCTCGTGGCCATCACCGCGGCCGTAACGATACCCGCGGCCGCGATTCCCTCAAGCTCCCCCGGGCCCGGCTCTGCGGCCACTGATTCCGGTGCGAAAGGTACGTCTGCGGGGGGCGCGTCGCCCTCCACACCTGGATCCTCAGCGCTCGGTCCGTGGCGCTCGTTCCTGAAGCCCACGCCCGCGCAGTCGGCGAAGAACAGCCCGCACCAGGTGCTTGTGGTCCTCGGCTCGGCCACCCAGGTGACGGGCAAGTCGCTGGGCAAGCAGCGCAATCTGCAGGTCCGAACCCCGCTGACCTCCGACACCACGGTCAACACCGCGCTCCACCGTGCCCACGCGGTCTCCATGCGCCCCCTGGTGCCGGGTCTCCCGACCGCTCAGGCCCAGCAGTTGCGCTCGGCCGCCAAGGCCAAGCTGGGCACCGGGGCGATCGACCTGTCCAAGGTCCAGGTCGTCCAGCTCGCCGGTGGTGACACTTCGGCGGCTGCCCGGGCGCTGGCCGCCACACCCGGTGTCGTCTACGCCGAGCCCGATCAGACCGTCTCCCCGATGAACACCGGCTCCGTGCCGCTGCCCTCCTCGCTGAAGGCCACGGCGGGGAAGGCCGGCTCGTCGGCGAAGGGGCAGGACAGCAGTGCGACCGGCTCCGACGGTGTGCCCGGCAACGCGGCTCTCGGCACCTCGCTGCAGAGCTTCCTCAACGCCGGCGGCGTCAACGCGACGGGCGCCTACAGCGTGCTCAAGCAGAAGTTCGACCAGCTGCCCGGCACCGGTGAGACCATCACCAACGTCTCGGTCGGCGACCTCACCGACACATCGAAGCCGGGCTCAGCGGGGCCGACAACCGTCCTCCAGAACGGCCAGCGGTACCTGGACATCCCCACGATGCCCTTGATCCCCACCTACACCGCGGACGCGACCGGCGCACTCGACGCGACCGGCTCGACCCAGGGGCAGGACTCCGCACTGGGTGAGGTGCTGCTGGACTTCTCCGTGATGGCGCCGCTTCCGCACGAACTGCAGCGCCCGGGCATGGAGGGCAGTGGAGCCTCCGACCTGCTAGGCATCGCCCCGGGGGCGAAGTACCGGCTCGTCGTCCCGCAGCAGCCGACGTTCAGCCAGATCGCGGTGGCGCTGCTGGCCGCCGCACGGCAGCAGCCGCGCCCTGACGTGATCACCGCCAGCCTGGGCTACGGCACCGACGCTGCGGGGCTCCCCGGCCGCTACCTTGAGGACGACCCGGTCCAGCAGAGCGTGATCGCGTCGATCGTGAAGCAGTACGGCATCACCGTGGTGGTCTCGTCGAACGACGGGACCAGGCTCTACACCAACGCGGCCGTCGGCCCCGACGGCGGCAGCACCGCGACCAACGTGACGCGCAAGGCCGCCGACACCACCCGGGTCGACGACGACCAGCTGTCGACCACGCCCAGCAAGGTGTTGGACTCCGGCGCGATCGCCGCGGGCGGTACCACGACCGACGACACGCTGTCCGTTCCGCCGCAGAACGGCGGAGCCGCGTCGGCCAACGGGACCTGGGCGACCACCAGGCTCAACGGTTCCGGAATCTTCTCCTCGGGATTCGGCACGCGGGTGGACGTATCGGCGCCCAGCGACGGCATCCCCGCCTTCGAGCACCGGGGCCAGACCGCGCAGTCGGTCGCGGAGGTCCTCAGCGGAGGAACCTCGGCGTCCGCGCCCGAAATCGCGGCCGCTGCCGCTGTCGTGCTGCAGGCATCCCGGCTGACCGGGCAGCACCCGTCGCCCGATGACGTCCGTTCGCTGCTGGAGCGCACCGGCCGGGCCGTGCCCACTCCGCCGCAGATCGACCAGCCGCTGCACGTGGGCCCGCAGCTCGACGTCACAGCCGCTGTGCAGGCGGTCCTGGCCAAGGCACACGGCAGCCACGCCGGCACGGGCACGCCCCGGATCGTCCGCGTCTCAGTGGCGCATCGCCAGACCACGGGCGGGCTCGGCGGCTCGTTCCTCGAGGCCACCGACCCCGGACGCATCGACCTGGCCGGACCGGGCACGGGCGCCGGCGCCACCGGCGAGGGCCTCGTTGGGCCGGTGACCATCGGCGCCGACGTGACCGGCCTGCCCGACCAGGAAGGCGTCAGCTACGCGCTGCGCATCGGGAGTCACGAGTTCACCTCGGATGTGCCGGCGATCCGGCTGACACCCAGCCAGATGCTGACCGCGGCCGGACTGCCGGTCGTCTCCGCGGCGGACCGTCAGGTCTCGCTCACCTTTGAGGTGCGCCGCGGCCACCAGGTGCTGGCCTCGGCCGGCCACGAGCTGACCTTCGGCCCGACCGACGGGGGCTATGCCGAGGCGTTGGCCCCGGTGGTCCAGCCCGTGGTCAAGGCGGGGCACTCCGTGCAGGTGAGCTACGACCTCACCGGAGTACGGAACGTCAACTCGCCGAAGTTGGTCGTGTCGGGAGTCGGCCACTGGAACCCCGCGGCGGCGCCCATCTTCTCCGCCTCCTACACCACCCCGCTCACGGGACTTCGCGGCACGGTCACCGTCCCGGCCAGCGCCTTCTCCGCCGGCGGCGGCATCTACGGAATCGGTATTCTCCAGAACCCGACCGGCAGCTCCAAGCGCGGCCCGGTATACGGCGAGTTCGCCTCGATCCGGGTCAACGGCGGTGACGTCTCGCAACGCCCGGCGGCGCCGTCTCTGGCCGCGAAGGCATCCGGAGAGTTCGGGCACCTGCTGGAGATCAACCGGAACGCACCGAAGTTCTCGGTGTACTACGACGTATCGCAGGTCAAGGGCGCCACCGGCACGCTGCTGGAGTTCTCCGCACCCGGACCGAACATGTACAACTCGTACAACCTGGTCAGCAACCAGAACGGCACCACCCGCGACCACAACGGGGTGGACAACCCGGCCACCCTCGACCGCTCGCTCAAGGGCACACAGGGCACGGCGGAACTCGACGCTGCCGCACTCAAGCTGCCCTCATCGACCACCTACGACCTGCGAGTGTTCGCCGTCGACGAGCACGGCAAGATACTCGGGCAGGCCTCGCCGACGTCGCTGCTGGCATACGACGACGGACTGACCCCCGACGGCACCAACCTGACCAACTTCGCGATCGTCCCCGGCGGCACATCCGTCGCGGCGGTCGAAAGCCCCACCGGCGAAGGCTCGGTGTACGACTACAACGCCGCCACCGGAACCTATGGGCGCAAGCTGACGAGCGACCCCGCGTACGGCTCCATCTACGAGGTGTTCGGCGTCGACTCCGCCCACCACACGCTGGTCCTGCACAAGCAGACCACCACCGGCGAGCAGTGGCTCGAGACCTACGACACGAGCACCGGCAACGAGGTCGGCAGCCCCGTCCGAGTCGACGACCAGTACGTCGTAATCGGCGGGCGAGTGGACGCCAGGCGCCACCGCGCAGCGCTGCTCGCCTACCGCTCGAGCGACCATGCGGGCTTCGCGCTCCCCGTGGACACGGCAACCGGCACTCAGGGGACACCGCTCCAGCTCGAGCCCACCCCGGACGGCCGCACCACGTACGGCCTGCTGGACGTGGACGAGTCGACCGGTGTCTTCTCCGCGCAGAAGAATGGGATCGGCGTCAACTGCCTGGCTTCGAGTGGATCCGGCACCATGGCCGCAGTCGACCTGGACAGCGGAACGGTCACCCACAGCCAGGCGGGAATCCCTTGCGCCGACACCCTCGCCTCCGACCAGAAGGGCGGCCTCTACGAAACGTGGTACCACTCACTTAGCGTCAACTTCGCTGGCACCGGGTACTTCGCGCAGTTGCCCAGCGGGGACCAGGTGAATCTCGGAATGGCTCAGGCACCCGTCGCGCTCGCCGTCGACGGCGAGCACCACCTGGCGCTGTTCGCCTTCCGGTACCCGGACCTGAAGCCGACGGGCGGTTTCCAGCAGTACGGCTTCGGCGACAACAACGCCACGGGCCGCATCGCCGTCGTCGACCTGAAGACGGGCAAGACGGTGAGCACCGTAACCGGCGTCGAGTACCCGCTGTTCGGCTCCTACAACGGCCGGCTCCAAGCCCATCACGAGCGCGCCGTCCAGCTCGACCCCGCAACCCGGACCGGCTGGACGTACGCAGGCGACGGCAGCCAGATCCAGCAGTTCTCCTACTGATCCGATCCGCTGCTCGACCACCGGGTCCGCGGGCGCCACGGCGCCTGCGGACCCGCGGCGTTTTCGGAGGACCGGGGACGAGAGACGACATCACGGACTCGGCAGGTGGGAGCCTCAGGTCCGTTCACCGTCCGCGCCTTATGACGCTCTGCAGGATCGACGCATCCACACCGGGTGCTGCGCGTCGCGCCGTGCCCCGCGTTCGGGCCCGGCCGGCTTCCCATCCATCCCACGCCCGACAGCCGGCCGGGCACGTCGGCCGCGACCGCAGGGCCCGGTTCCATCCGGCGGAACGGCCCGGCATGTCGCCGCCCCGGCTGGCGGGAGCCGGATGTGTGCGCCCCACCGCCGGCTCGGATGTGCACCCAGCATCGAGGGCGGGCCGCCCCCGGGGGGGGCGCCGCCGGCCGCCGCCTGTTTTTAATTCACCCCACGATTCCCCGGGACTTTATTTGGTCGTGCAGGGTATAGAAAAA
>NZ_JBSFJX010000331.1:0-6093 GCF_053598275.1 Streptomyces sp. NPDC001156
CGCCGTCCGGCGGGGGTCGTAGGTCTCGGACATGGTTCCTCCGAACGATGGATGATGAAGGACATCTAGATTCAGGATTACCACCATCATCCTGAATGTCAAATGGGGAGCCGAAAAGATCTCCGGTACGCGTCTGCGGCATCGCGTGGCCGCCCAGTCCCTGCCTGCCGACGCGGTCGTCTGCGCCGCGAAAGGGCTGCGAGAGATCCGCGGGAGACAGGGCCGTCCTCGCCCGAGGCTCCGTTTGCGGGAGTCCGGGGGGCGCCGCAGCATGGGCTGGACATGCCGGGTGCGCATCCGCCCTTCGGGCCTGTGGGCGCATCCCGTGCGGACAGCCCTCGGGCCATGTGCCGGGCGGGCGCGGCCTCGGACGAGGTGATCGGTCCCGACACCTCACCGAGCCGGCGACCGTCAGGTGCGAAAGGGAGTCTGATGCCTCAGGAACCTGCGAACGAGAACCCCACGGACGGATTCGGCACCCGGATGCCCCGCCGCGACGTGCTGCGCGCGGCCGGCACCGGTGCGCTGGGCCTCGGAGTGGGAGGTGTCACGCTGACCGGTGCCGCGACGCCCGACGACGGGTCCCCGAGCCCCCAGGGCACGCCCGTGCCGACTCCGGAAGGCCTTGGCACCGTCCAGCAGGCGCCCCATCTCCCGTCGGGGTTCACCAGGACGTTCACCAGCCGGTTCGTCCAGGCGGGCGGACTGCGCCAGCACGTGGTCGTCGGAGGGAACGGACCACCACTGCTCCTGGTGCACGGCTGGCCCGAGACCTGGTATGCCTGGCGCCTGGTGATGCCGACGCTGGCCAGGAACTTCACGGTCCTCGCCGTCGACCAGCGCGGTATCGGGCTGTCCGACAAGCCCAAGGACGGCTACGACACCCGTACCCTCGCAGGCGACCTGGTGGCGCTGATGGACGCGTTCGGCCACCGGCGGTTCGCCGTGGCCGGTCACGACACTGGCATGCCGATCAGCTACGCACTGGCCGCGGACCACCCCGATCGCGTCGACCGACTGGCCGTCGCCGAGGCCTTCCTCCCTGCCGTGACCCCCTCACCGCCGATGGTGAGCACCGCACAGGTCAACGACCGGCTGTGGCACATCCCCTTCAACCGGCTCACCGAAGTGAACGAAGAGCTCGTCAAGGGACGCGAAAACATCTACTTCGGCTGGCAGTTCACCACCAAGGCCGAACGGAAACTCCCCGACTACGTCGTCAGTTACTACGTCCGGATGCTCTCGACCCAACGCAACGCGCTCCGCGGCAGCTTCGGCTGGTATCGCGCGCTCGACACCACCATCGCGCAGGACGAGCAACGCAAGAAGCACCTGCTGAGCATGCCCGTCCTGGCGATCGGCGGAGCGAAGAGCCTCGGCGAGAACGTGGGGAACACGATGAAGCTCGTCGCGCACGACGTCCAGTCCGAGGTCATTCCCGGCTCCGGCCACTGGGTCGCGGAAGAGGCTCCTGCGGAGTTGCTGGCGGCGCTGACGGCGTTCCTGGCCCCGTACCGCACCCGAGGACGAGGCGCGGAGTCCCTGACCGCTACGCCGACGGGCAGGTGAACACCGGTCGGCGGCCGGACGATCCGGCCCGCCGGACTGCGGCCATCCGAAGGCCTCGGGGGCTCTCACTGGGGCGGTTCCGCCCCCGTCTGCTCGTTCACGACCGAGGTGCGGGAGGTCACGCGGAAGTGCGACACGCGTGTCCCGGACGAGCTGTTGCTGACCGGCGACGTCAACGCAGCGGTCGCCGAACAGACCCGGCTGCTGGGGCTGCTGCCCGGCCGGCGCCGCCTGTACCTGGGCGTGCCGTTGCCAGCAGGGATCAGCGTGCCGGAGCTGCATGCCGTACTGGCGCACGAGTTCGGCCACTTCAGCAACCAGGACACCCGTTTCGCCGGTGTCACCATGCGCGGCCGTGCGGCGGTCCTGCACACGGTAGACGCCTTCCGCGCTCATGACAGCCGCGCCCACGCCGTCATCGGCAACCTCTATGTGCGCTACGCGCACTACTTCCTGACGGCCACCCAGTCCGTGGCCCGACGCCAGGAACTCGCAGCCGACTGGACAGCGGCCCGACACGTCGGCCGCGACATCACGGCTTCCGCGCTGCGGCGGATCCCCGCCCTTGACGCCGCTCACGACCACTACATCGAGATGTACGCCACGATGGGGACGCCTGCCAATGCGCTTCCGCCGGTCGGCGAGTTCCACGGCGGCTTTCGGCGCCTGCTGGCCGCGCGGACCCCGCAGGCACTGGCCGAACTCGCCGGAACCCGGCAGGCACCACGACCGTCTCCCTACGACTCGCACCCGCCGATGTCCGAGCGAGTGGCGCTGATCGAAGCGCTACCCGATGACGGGATGACCCACGATCCGGCGGCGCCGCCCGCCCTGTCCCTGCTTCGGGACCAGGACGACGTATTGACCGCACTGGAGTCGTATACGCTGCCGGCCTCCACGGCGGGAATACGTCGGCTGGACTGGCCCGACCTCGTCCTGGCGCGCTCCGTGGCCGATGCAGTGGGATGGGCCGAGCCCCTGCAGACAGCGGTCCGCAGGGCGCTGCGCACCGCTTCCATCCCGGCAGACGGCGACGTAGCCTCCGGCCCCGTACGGGAGCCTTCCGGCCGGTCGGACTCGCCCGCACCGGGCGGCAGGGCGCACGATCCGCATGGCGTGCCCGGTCCCGACGGCGAACGCAGCCAGCCCTGCCTGCCGGGACTGGATGGTGTTCTGGACGCGATCGACGCCGGCCTGCTGTGGATGGCAGTCGCGGACCGTATGCCCAAGCCCGCGCAGGCATCCCGTTTGACCGGCCAGTCGGCCCGCAACTTCATCCGGCCCGCGGTGTGGGACGGGCTGGCCGGGCCGGTGTACCTGCATCTCGTCGCAGAGAACCTGGCCCGGCCCGACGTCTCCTGGTCAAGCAAAGCGGGTCTGGCCCTGCCCGAAGAGTGGGAGAAGGGGATGGACACCGCAATCGACGCTGCGGTCGACGACACCCCCGACACCACGGCCCTGCGGGCCCTGCTGGCAGGAAGCGACCCGAAAGGCACCTGAACCACCACTTCCTCCTCCCCCGCCGACGGGGTGACAGGCGCCAAAACCCACAGCGATACGGGGCACGCGAAAGCAGCCACGCCACGATGACGTCCTCACCCAGCAGAGCGTCACCGTGTCGCCGCCCCTTGGCGGTTGACGGTGTGACACCACCAGCAGGCCTGTACGAGTAGATCCGCGGGATCAACAAGGGCTGTCCCGAAAAGCCTCAGGCGACCCTGCCATCACGCCGCACGACCGACTCTCCCTCGTGGGAGCTGCGCGTCGTTTCGCCTCCACTCAGACCCGGCCAGGGCGTCCTGGACCGGCATCAGCCATCCCGGCGCCGACCTGGGGTCCTGGAACTGCCGGCCGGCCGCCGCTCATCCTGGTCGGTGACCCGGACCAGGCCATCTACGCCCGGCGTCGGCGCCGAACCCACGGCCCTGCACCGCCTTGCACCCAACTGGCCGATGATCCTGTCGTTGTCCGGCAACTGGAGCAGTTCTCCGATCATCCGCCAACCTGCGCACGGGACAGCGCGCGCCGGAAATCCCCCTCGGCGCAGCCTCACGGTGCCCGTCACGGACAGCGTCGACCCGGCCGAAGGTTGGTTGTCCGTGTGGGCCACCCGCCCAGCTGGAAGGGACCCCGACGACGCCGAGAAGAACCTCCGTGGCTACCTGCGAACCGCGAAGCAAGGGCGGCGTGTGGCGCTGCCGCACGACGTTCCACCACGCGGACGCCTGCCCGCGCGGCACCGTGGCGGCGAAGGCGATCCAGGAGGTGAAGCGAGCACTGATCACGCGCCGCTTGCGATCTCCTCGATCCGCCTGCCCTTGGGGCCCTGTCCTCCGCGCTTGCGGAGACAGGGCCCTCAGGTGTTTTGGGCACCTCCGCGCTCCTTGCGGGACGTTCGTTGCGCGGTCACGGCACGGACACGCGTGCAGTCCGGGCCGAGCACCACATCCTTGAGTTGAACACGTTCAAAAGTGGGGCTACAGTCAGTCCCGACAGAGTTTTGAACGCGTTCAAGAAGGGTGGAGACATGGACCTCACGGTCATCGCTTACGTCATCTATCTGCTGATCAGCGTCGCCCTGACGGTGTGGGTGGCGCGCACACTCAGCCGCAACGGGCGGATCTTCCTCGAGGACGTGCTGCACGGGAACGAGAAGCTCGCCGACGCCGTCAACCACCTCCTGGTGGTCGGCTTCTACCTCGTCAACCTCGGTTTCATCGCGCTCTACCTCAACGGCCACGCCACCATCGACGACACACGCCAGGTCTTCGAGGCCCTGTCGACCAAGCTCGGCGTGGTGCTGCTGGTCCTCGGCGTGATGCACCTGGGCAACGTGTACGTGCTCAACAAGATCCGGCGGCGCGGGGCCATGGAGCGGGAACAGGTCCCGCCCGTGGGGCCGCAGGGCTGGACCGCACCCTCGACGGGGGCCTGAGCCATGACGGCCACGGTGGACCGGGATGCCGCGCGCGTCCCGGTCCACGGGCTGACCGTGCTGTACGACGCCGAGTGCTCCCTGTGCACCTTCCTGCGCGACTGGCTGGTACGGCAGCCGCAACTGGTGCCGCTGGAACTTCTTCCGGCCGGATCGCAGCAGGCGCGCCGGCGCTTCCCCGGGCTCGATCACCGCGCCACCCTCGAGGAGATCACCGTCGTCGGTGACGCCGGGCAGGTCTACCGCGGCGCATCCGCCTGGGTCGTGACGCTGTGGGCGCTGCACGGCCACCGGGCCCTGGCCCACCGGCTCGCCACGCCAGCGGGTGCCAGGCTCGCCAAGGGCGCGGTGCTGGCGGCCGCCAAGTGGCGCGGGGCCCAGTGGGGCGGGGCGCAGTGGGGCGGACGCGCCTACCGCCAGGGCGAGGGCTGGACCTACGACCCGGGGCAGGGCTGGACGTACACCGAGCCCGGGTGCGACGGCGGCACCTGCGCCACTCGTTAGGCTCTGTGTCCGTGCCTGCCAAGAACGACCCAGCCGACGAGGGCGCCACGCCCACCAAGTCCGAGCAGACCCGTGCGCTCATCCTGGAAACCGCGATGCGGCTCTTCCAGGAACGCGGCTACGACAAGACGACGATGCGCGCGATCGCCAAGGAGGCCGGAGTCTCCGTAGGCAACGCGTACTACTACTTCGAAGGCAAGGAACACCTGATCCAGGGCTTCTACGACCGGATCGCCGCCCAGCACCGGGAGGCGGTCCGGTCGGTCCTGGAGGGGGAGACCGACCTGGAGAGACGACTGGCGGGCGTACTTCAGGCATGGTTGGACATCGCCACGCCCTACCACGAGTTCGCGGTGCAGTTCTTCAAGAACGCCGCCGACCCCGACAGCCCCCTCAGCCCCTTCTCCCCCGAATCCGAACACGCACGCCTGGAGGCCATCGACGTCCACAAACAAGTGCTCGCCGGAGCCAAGACGAAAGTCCCGGAGGACCTGCGGGACGTACTGCCCGAGCTGATGTGGCTCGCCCAGATGGGCCTCGTGCTCTACTGGATCTTCGACCGGACCGAGGGCCGCGAACGCAGCTACCGCCTTGCACGGCGCGGCGCCCGCCTCACCGCACGCGGCGTCGCCCTGGCCCGCTTCCGGGTACTACGCCCCCTCGTCCACGAAGTGCACGAACTGTTCACAGACTTCCTGCCCGGAATGACGAAAATGCTGCCCAACCCCGAAAACAGCCACAGAGCCGAGTGACCACCAACGGCCAACAAGGCCGAACGGCACCCTCGGCGCCCGCCATGCCCACGGGTCGCGCATACCCGCCGATCCGGCCCCGAAGGGCGGGACAGAGGCCACGGTCCGCGAAGCCGGACCTGGCCCCCACCACGGTGAACCATCGGCCCCAGTACGACGGCTTCTCAGAACTGCAGGAAGCGTCTCTGATTGGCTTAGCCTCGATCCACCGACCGATGCCTATGGATGACGCTTGGGGAAATGAAGAAGTGCCTTGTGACCTGCGATGATGGGAGTTCTTCACGCTTCCAGCACGCACAATCAGCAAGGCACTTCCGAGATGCAAGTTTCCCA
>NZ_JBSFJX010000332.1:0-5906 GCF_053598275.1 Streptomyces sp. NPDC001156
AGGGTCGCCGGTCAGTGCGGACACCTGATGAGCTGTTCGGACCAGATCGTCTTGTTGTTCCGGCCATGACGGCAGCCCCAGCGCGCGCCCAGTTGAGCGACGAGGAACAGACCGCGTCCTCCCTCATCGGTGGTGCGGGCCCGCCGCAGGCGGGGGTGGCTGGTGCTGGAGTCGGTGACCTCGCAGACCAGGACGTCGTGGCGAATCAGACGCAGCACCGCCGGCGGACGACCGTAGCGGATGGCGTTGGTCACCAGCTCGCTCACGATGAGTTCGGTGGTGAAGAGGAGGTCGTCCAGCCCCCACCTGGTGAGTGACGGGTTGTCCACGCCCGGGCCTCGCAGACGGCGGCGGGATCGGCCGGGATCTGCCACTGAGCGGTGTTCTCCGCCGGGACGGCGCGGGTGCGGGACGGACCCGCTTTTCAGAATCGACGTACCCACCCGCACCATCAGCGTTGGCTTCAGATTTGGCCGTACACCGACGCCTTCGAGGCGCTCGCGATCCGAGAGGACCAGAATCCCGATGAGCAAGGCCGATGACGCCAAGCGCCTGGTCCAACAGACTCTCGACAAGGCGTTGGTCGCCCAGCAGCCGCTGGCGAGGAAGAACGTCGAGCGCCTGCGGCGAGTCCACCCCAGCGACACTCCACAGGAGCTGATCCGTCGGTTGGATCGTTCCTACCTTGTCAGCATCACCGTGTCCGGAGGAGTAACCGGCGCGGCAGCGATCGCGCCCGGCGCCGGGATCCCGACGGCTCGGGCTAATGTCATGGCCTTCACCGAAGCGTGGCTTAGCCGGATCTGGTCCGGCCAGCACACCTCTCTCGATAACCGCGCGGGACAGCAACTTGGCGCACAGGTGGCCGACTTCGTGGCAGGTCACCTCTGATCGTTTGCACCGGACGACATTCATGCGCAACATGGCGGCGGCCAGAAGCCAGTGGCACCAGGCGCATTGGCACCACTGGCACAGGCCACGCTGCAGAAGCAACCGTACGAGGTCCAGGCACGCGGCCGAATCAGTTGCTCGCCGTGGCCGGCCCGGTCGACGACACCCATCGGGCGCCCGATGAACCTGCAGTTCACCGTGCAGGAGCCGCTGTTTTCCGGAAAGCCCCGAACGCGAGCAGCAGTGTCCCATGCCTCGAGGCCAGGCCGGAGCATGCGCAGGAGCCCGCAGAGCTCCACATGTGCCCTGGCCTCGCCCAGGAGGAGGGCGGCACCATGGTGCGGTTCGCCACCCGCCGACCGGTCCAGGCAACAAAGGACCTCCGGGTCCACGACCTGGGATGTGGCCGACCACGCCTCGTCGGACCACATGGCAAGAAGACCTGAGTGTCAGCGCTGGTACCCGAGTACTGTCATCATCCCGCTCTCCGAGTGGTACTGGTTGTGACAGTGCATCATCCACAGCCCCGGGTTGTCCGCGTCGAACTCGATGACCAGCTTCCGGTGCGGCAGCACAATCGCGGTGTCCTTGCGCGTACCCACCGAATCCACGCCTGTGAGCGCGAACGTGTGGCCGTGCAGATGGATCGGATGCCACATGTGCGTGGCGTTGAAGAGGCTGAGACGTACTCGTTCCCCCGCACGGACCGCGTGCCGTTGGCGCACGGAGTAGGCCTGGTGGTCAAAACCCCAGTCGAACCTCCGCATACCGCCGGTGATCTTCATGTGCAGTTCGCGATCGGGGTGGCGGTCGGGCAGGGCCACCGAGTCGTCCGGTTCCAGGCGCCGCGCCGGGACGACCTTCCCGGCGAGCTCGTCCGGGCGGACATCCGGCGCCGGAAGGTTTCTGCCCTTGTCGGTGCGGAGCACCGCCAACGCGTTGCCCTTCTTGCCCTCGGCCTCGGCGACGAGCGGGAAGGCGCCGTCCTGGGCGGTCACCAGGACGTCGTAGCGTTCGGCCATGCCGACGAGCAGGGCGTCAGTCTCCTTGTGCTTTACGGGATAGCCGTCGGTGTGCGTGACGGTCATGGTGTGGTCGCCGAGCGCGACCCGAAAGGCGGTTTCGGAAGCAGCGTTGATGATGCGCAGACGGATGCGCTCGCCCTTGCGGCAGCGGAACACCGACGGGCTGGTGGGCAGGCGCCCGTTGGCGAGGTAGTAGGGATAGTCGACGCTGCCGGCTTCGCCATGGAGCATGCGGCTGTGGGAGTGGCGCAGCACCCGGGTGGGGCCCGCCGACTTCCTGTTCGACGACGCATGCGGGCTTGCCGACCGGTTGGGGCTCGGGTGATTGCGCCCAGGACCCATGCCCATGCCTCCCATGTCCATGGAGCTTCCGGGTTTGAGCTGGCCGAGCACCTGATCGGGGGTCGAGCCATCGACACCGTCGAGCCAGTCGTCCAGGACGACGATCCACTCCTTGTCGTAGTGGAGAGACTCCTTGGGGTCGTCCACGATGAACGGTGCGTACAGCGCGCGGTCGGGCTGCATGCCGAAGTGGGAATGCAGCAGGTACGTGCCCGGATGCTTGGCAGTGAACCGGTAGACGAAGTCGGTCCCGGAGTTGATGGCCTTCTGGGTCAGGTCCGGAACCCCGTCCATGTCGCAGCGCAGCCGCACCCCGTGGGAGTGCAGTGTGGTGGTGGCCGACAGCCGGTTTGCGAGCGTCAGGTTGAGCACGTCACCGGCAGTGACGCGCACCAGCGGACCCGGAACCGCCTCGTTGTACGCCCAAGTCCGGACGGACCGCCCGCCGAGGTCCAGCTTGGACTCGGCAGCTGTGAGCCTGAAGCTGCGGACGCGCCCGACCCCCCGCTTCCGCTCTGCGGCAAGGACCTCTGGGTCCGAGGGATTGACATACCCCCGCGGCCCCGGCGGAACAAAGCTCCCCTCGGTGCCCGGGCCATGAGCACCAGAGCGGGGGTTGGAGCCGGAGCCGGAGCCGGAGCCGGAGCCGGAGCCGACGCAGGTCGCCATGAGTACCGCGCCGACGGCAGCGATCGGAGCACGAAGAAGGGTTCGCCGCGAAAGTGGATCCATATAAGAATAAAACACGCCAGGTGGGTGCTGTAGGTGTAAACCGGGCGGAGCGTCTCCTTGTCGGGGCCAATTTCCATCGGCAGGCGGAGCTCCTCGGGCCCGCGGTGGCACTGCGGCATCGAGTCCCGTGATCCGTTCGTAGGGCGGATCGGTGGCGTTGCGGAAGCGCAGCCGGTATCGCTTGCCGTGCTCGACGTCCATCACCGGCTTGTTGGTGTCCATGTTGAAGGGGATGCCGTTGAGGGTCCAGGTGTTGAATCCCTTGTCGGCGGCGTTGCGTTTCTCCACTAGATGATCAAGTCCAAGGGCTCAGTGATCGTACGAGGTGAGCTGGCGGAGGGTGGCTTGTCCGGTGTTGTCGTTGTGCCAGATCACGGCGGTCAGCGCGAGTATGCGCTGCATGACGCGGGCGATGACGCCGCGGGGTGTGCGTCCTCGGTGGTGTTCGAGGTCGAGCTGTCCCTTGAAGGTTTCATTGACGGACTCGATGACCTGCCGCAACGGCTTGAATAGGGATCCGCCGGGCAGCTGCCGTTCGCCCTTGCGGGTTGGCCGTAGCAATTGGAGGCCCTGCTGGGCGAGTTCCCGTTCGAAGGCGCGGCCGTAGTAGTTCTTGTCTCCGATCAGGGTCTGGCCGGGTCGGGTGGCGAGGAGGTGTGGCTCGGCCACGAGCAGGTCCAGCAGGGTCTCGCGCTCATCGGCCTTGGCCCCGGTCAGGGCGAAGGCGATCGGCAGGCCCTGGAGGGTGCACACCAGGTGGAGCCGCAGGCCCCAGAAGAAGCGGCTGTGGCTGGCGCAGTAGCCGTACTGCGCCCATCCAGCCAGGTCGAAGCGTTTCACGGTCTCCCGCGAGCGGCCGCATTCCACGGGTTTGGAGATGTCGCGGCCGTCGAGAGCCAACTTCCCGGAGAGGTGCTCGGCGGTGATCCGCACCTGACGCAGCTGATCATCCATGCCGATCAGCCTACGGACCGGCACGGACAGCCCTGTCAGATCGCCGACGGGGCGAACGTGATCCGCTCCGTGAGCCTGGTGGCGCGGCCGATCTCCACTGTGGACGCCTCCGTGGCGTCCTCCGCCAGCCAGGTGCGGCCCGTCCGGCCGTCCGCACCCTCAGCGGTGATGACCTCGACCAGGTCGCCGGGCAGGGCGACGGGCGCTGCTACCGGGGTCACCAGCCGGTACCAGGCCGCGCCCTGCGCCAGCCAGTCGAAGCCGAGGACTTGGGCGACCAGGAGCTGCCCGTGCGAGGACAGCACCGCACCCGGCCCCTCGTACACGACAGTCGTCGGCGTCTCACCCGGCAGCCCTGTCACGGGATCCAGTTCGGGCTGTGCGGCCGTGCGGGAGACCCGCACCGTGTCCGTCATCAGCGCCTCAAGGTCGGTGCGGGCCTGCGCGATATCCACCACTGCTCATGCTCCCGTCGTCTGTGTGGACTCGTCCATCCACGTGGTTCGGACCACTGCCAGGGTGTTGGCGTCGGAGAGGTCCAAGACCCGCCACACCCGGTTGAGGAGCCCCTGATCCTGGGTCGCTGTGATCACCCGCACACTGTCCTCGCGGGACGCCAGCGGGGCGGCCAGAGGCGTCAGCAGCTTGTACTTGTCGCGGGGGTCGTCCGGGGCGGGCTGCCCCGCCACGGAGATCACCAGGCCCGGCCCGCCGGCGGCGAACACCGCACCCAGACCCTCGTAGATGACGATGTCCGGGCCCGGCACGTACACGCCGGTGTCCGGGTCCAGGACCTCCGGGCCAGGCCGGAAGATCTGGACGGTATCCACCATGATCCGCGCGAGGATCGGGGCGGCAGCGGCCAGCGAAATGGGACTGCTCATGCGTTCGAGCCTAGGGCCGCGTGCGGACAACTCCCTGTGACGCGCACGGGCGCCCTCCACGGCTGGCAGACTGCTTCCTCGTGGCTGACATAGCAGCTCAAGTGCTCCCAGTAGCATCCGCTCTGGCCGGAGTTGCCCTCACTCTCGTGGGCAACGCTTACCTGGAGCGCGCCAAGTGGCGACGGTCCCGGCAAAACGAGCAGGAGGCCCGTTCGAGCCAATCGTTTACGGATCTTCTGCAGGCCGTCACCGACATTGCTCGCACTCTGCGGCAGACCGCCGAGCAGCTCGACGAGGGGCGTGACGTTGATCTCCATGAGGTCGCAAAGGTGATCGATGACCTCGTGGGCCAAGTACGACGGCAAGGTACCGTCGTCCGCCTTGTCGGGCCCCGCAGTGCATTCGACCTGGTGACGACGTTGGAGAGGCAGATTGCCCCAACCTATTGCCCTGCGCCGGGAATTCGATCAAGATATGTCGCGAGGCGTCGGAGGATCTCGTCGGCGTCCTTGGTCCAGATGAACGGCTTCGGGTCGTCGTTCCACTGGGCGATCCAGGCGCGGATGTCGCGCTCCAGGGCCTGGAGGTTCCTGTGTACTCCGCGGCGTATTCGCTTGTCCGTCAGCAGGCCGAACCACCGCTCGACCTGGTTGAGCCAGGACGAGTAGGTGGGCGTGAAGTGCATGTGGAAGCGGGAATGTGCCTCGAGCCATTTTCGGACCACCGGCGCCTTGTGGGTGCCGTAGTTATCGCAGATCAGGTGGATGTCGAGGCCGGCGGGGACCTGCTTGTCCAGCTTGGCGAGGAACTTTTTGAACTCTGCGGCCCGGTGGCGGCGGTGGATGGAGCTGATCACCTCGCCGGTGGCCACGTCCAGCGCGGCGAACAGGGTGGTAATGCCGTGGCGGACGTAGTCGTGGGTCCGGCGTTCGGGCATGCCCGGCATCATCGGCAGCACCGGCGCCGAGCGGTCCAGTGCCTGGATCTGTTGGGTCGGGGACGGGACGCCGTGCGGCCTTTCGGCCGTCGGTTTTCCCATCCCCGCCCGCCGAACCCGGCGTGCGGTTGGGTAGGCCGC
>NZ_JBSFJX010000333.1:0-5859 GCF_053598275.1 Streptomyces sp. NPDC001156
ACCCGGCTGGTGTTGATCGTGTAAGAGCTGCTGGTCGCTGACCCGCAGCCAACGTGAGCCAGGAATCCCCCTGCTTCAGCTGGGGGAGGATTCAACAGTGCACGTACCTGCCTCGCCGCGGTCTGGTCCGCACGCCGAGTGACGTCCCGCCGCAGGAGCGATGAGCCTCACCGACGCCCTGGTCACTGCCCCCACCATGACGGGCACCGGCACCGCACCTTCTGATCCGTGCGCTGCACTGCACGGCCGGGAGAGTCGAGGCCGAATCGCCCCGCGTTTCCGAGTACGGCCTGATCAAACCTGTTGCTCATCGCCGACACCTCATACGCTGCCACGGCGGGCCGCCGCGCTCGGTCTGCCCACCGTGCATTTCACGACCGGTGCCACGGGCACAAGCCGTCCCGTCTGTGCGCGGGTCGGCGCCTTGCACCGCCGCGGTCCGCACCCCCATTACCCGGCGCCCTCGGAGGAAGTGATCCTCCAACAACTCGACACCACCCCAGGTCGAGCAGTGCCCTCACTGACAGGGCGGCATCCCGGATCCAGGTGTAGCGATCATCCCGGTTGCGCTCGCCTTCGAGTTGTTCAGGCAGTCCCACGGCCGCGGCCACCAGGGCCCCCGGGGACGCGTAGGTCAGCAGCTTGAGCGTGATCGTCGAGCGGTTGACGACCGCCTGCCGCCGCCTGGGGTCTGCCGTCGCGCCGTGAGGGAGCGGCCTGCAGCCGTGGAATCATGTCGCCGGCTGGCCTGCGGCATCCGGCGGGGCTGGCTGCACGCATGGCCCGATATGTGGGCAAGGTGGCTGCATACCAGGCCATGAGCGCCCCGCAGCGTGTGGTTGCCCCGAATGTGCCGACGGATTCCCCGTCGGACAGGCGCCCCGGAGGCCGCCATGGTGTCTATCGACATTCACCCCCTGCACGCACCTGGACAGACCATCCTGACCGCGCATCCCTCGGGTCGGGCGGAGCCGCTTTGTACAGGTTCGGCTCGGACAGCCGTGGTGGCTCTGCCCGCCGAGCCTGCCAGTGTCGCTGCCGCCCGTCTCTGGGCCACCGGCGTGCTCACCCTGTGGGGCCTGAGTGCGGACGACCGCGACACGGCCGCGCTGGTCATCAGTGAGCTGGCGGGCAATGCCGTCTTGTACGGCCACTCGGAGATGACCATCCGCCTTGCCCAGCACAAAGACCAGCTACGCATGTGCGTAACGGACTCCGGAGCACCCCCAGCCCAGCAACTCATGGTCCCTCGAGAACTCGACGAACACGGTCGCGGCCTGGCTATCGTGCAGGCAATGGCCGAATCGATCGAGGTCACTCGCGAGCGGGACGGGTGGCGCGTCGGAGCGGTGCTGCGTGCGTCGACGACCGGGGACCCGGAGGCGAAACCCACTGCGAACGTGGTGATGTGACCGCCGATGCGGAAGTCAGAAACCGACCGCCAGGCACCATGGAGCGCAGATGTGATCCAGGCAAGCCACGCAGGGCCCCTGACCCACCCGCCCAAGACCTGCCAAGGGAATACCGCATCTGAGCGGTAGCGGGCCGCTCCACCCGTGGCGACCGACCCGGGTGTGTGGTGCGGCGTCCTGCCGACCTTCTTCACGCAAAGACGCTGTCGCACGCGCCCCGCGCGGGTGCCGTTCATCGCGTCCTTCCGACCGTTACGGGAGGGGAGTTCGACCACGTGTCCTGCTGCACGTGGCTGCGGGGAGACTCACTGCATGTGTGCTCGTCTCAATCCGTATGGGCGGTGACGTCACGCAGGACGGCGACGACACCGTATACATGCCCGCGGTCATCGTGCAGGAGCGTGGCGTGGAACTCGACGGACAGGCTCGTGCCGTCCTTGTGTACGGCTGGTGCGGCCGTGAGTTTGCCCGGCTCGGCCATCACGCCCCGGGACACAGCGTGCCGGTATCCGTCCCAGTGGGCCGCGCGGAGCTCCTGAGGAACGATCAGGTCCACCGGCCGGCCCACGGCCTCCTCGGAGGAGTAGCCGAACATCCGGGCAGCACTCGGGTTCCATCCCCGGATGACACCGCTGCGATCCGCCACCACCACGGCTTCCACTGCCTCGTGAAGGACATCCTGCGCATAGGAGGCCGGGAACCCGCCAAAGGGCTCGGTGGTGCCCTCAGCCGTCGCCGGCCCAGCGGGGCGGGCAGGCTGTGCATCGGTCATGACTGCATTCCTTCCTCACAGGGCCGGCCCGGCGCGGGCAGTGCCCGGCCCGCGGCCCTTCCCCACGAGCGCCGCTCAGGCTCGATCCGGCCGGCTTGCGCCGTTCGTGCCGGCCAGGCCGACGGGCCGGGCAACTCCTCACCACCGTCCGGCGCCGCCTTGCACACGGCTTGCACGCCGCAAACCACGCCCCGGCCCCGCAAGGGGCACCACGATGCAAACCCGGTGCAAAGGCGGCGGGGACGCTGCAGTCCCAGGGTCATTTCGGCCTGGCCGGTGTCAGGCGGCGCCTGCGATACCGGACGGGCCGAAGTAACGTGCGCCCGCCTTCACGGCACCGAGACGGCGCCCCTTTTCAAGGTTTGATCAGTCACATCACGGCGGCTGCTGCCGGACCGGGTTCATGACGCAACCCGCCACCTTGGTCCGCACAGCTGCGAGGAGTTCGAGATGCGCAAGCTTGCTTCACCTGGTTCCTCCGAGGATGCCCTGGCCTTCAGGCTGGGGAGGAATCGGACTCCTGCGGAGCAGGGCAGGCAACGGGGTTTCGCCGCCAGGGCGAAAGACCGTCCACGCGACCGGGTAAGCTGCTCGGTGTGCGGTGCGAGAACCAAGCGCGCACACCGTGCTCAGCGAGAGCCAGGCCGGCACAGCAACTCCTTTGCTTGTAGTACCGAACCGGGCAGGTTCCGACCCGGCTGGTGTTGAGGGTGTAAGACCCGTAGGTCCGCTGGGCCCGCAGGCAGCCTGAGCCAGGAATCCCCCTGCTTCAGCGGAGGGAGGGTTCAATGTCCATGGCCACCGCCCTCGTTGCCGCAGCAGGTGCGACGGTCTTCGCCGCAACGGACGCCGGGGCGGCGACCACGTCGCACGGGACCACACTCGCCGGCGGTTGGGCGGGGGCATCCCCGCAGGCCTCGCAGGACACGGTGAAGCTCATTCAGGGCTTCTACGCCGCCTTCGCCAAGGGCGACATTCCCGCCGCGCAGAAGTTCGTCACCGACGACTTCATCATGCACGTGCCGGGCAAGGGCCTCAATGCCAGGGAGTACTGGGGCAAGGAAAGCCGGGACCTGTCCCAAGGCCCGCCTTCGCGAGTTCATGGGCCACATCCTCGGCTACAACGGCGGCACCTTCGAACTGAAGGTTCCGCACTTCGCGGTGAACGGCGACACCGCCTTCACCCGCGAGATCGTGACGCTCAACCGCAAGAAGGATCCGGCGAAGATCTGGACGCTGCGCTTCACCATGCAGTACAAGATCAAGGACGGCCGGGTCCCGGAGGCATGGACCATGCCGGAGGAGCAGGACGTCTACGACGCCTACTGGACACCGTCCCTCGACACGCCCCGCGGCACACCGGCCTCCTCCCAGCCCGCACCCTCCCTGCCGACGGTGCGCACGCCATCTCACCCAAGAACACGGGCTTCCTGAACACCTTCTACAACACGTTCTGGAGCGGGGACCTCGACGGGATCCACCGTATGGTCTCGGACAACGTCGAGGTACGGATCCCCGGGCACTCCGACATCTCCGGCGTGTACAAGGGATGGGACGGCTTCCTCACGTTCCGCAAGCGGGTGATGGCCACAGTCGGCAGCCGCTACAAGCTGGACGTGGCCGCGATGGCGGGCGACAGCGCGGGCGGATTCGCGCGGAAGTTCATCCGGATGAACCGCCCCTGGGATCCGCAGGTCAAGTCGGTCGACGTGACCATGTACTACACCATCCGCCACGGAAAGATCGTGAAGATGGAGGACGTTCCGGTGGACACCAACGCCTGGCAGGACTTCTTCACGAAGCCGCACAAGGCGAAGTAGCTCCCCGGACGTTGATGGCCGAACGGGGGCTTGCCGCAGCACGTGCCACAAGGCGCACCGACCTGCCCGGCGGGCGAGGCCGCCGGGCAGGTCGGTGCGCCTTGCGGCAGGTCGCAGGCGGCGTGTGCGGCCAAGGGCATGGCTGTCGTCGGGCGCCGGAATGCCGGGGGAGGCCGGCACGGAACCGACCTCCTCCCCTGCGGTCAGGGGCGAGGCGCGCGACGATCCCGCCGCTGCTCGAGCTCCTCCGCGCTGACCGGGACGAGCATCGGCTGGCCGGGGGCGCAGAACATCGTCACGACGAATGCGGACTCGACGTCGGCAAGGTTGTTGCCGTCCTGGTAGTGGATGACGTCGCCGCCCGGCTCCCAGAAGGTATCGCCGGCCTTGAGGACACGCTGCGGCTCGCCCTCCAGCTCGAAGATCATCTCGCCCTTGAGGACATAGCCGTAGGCAGGGCCGGAGTGGCGGTGCGGCGGTGCGCCCTCGGAGCCCGGCGGGAGGGTGACCAGGAGTGTCATCGCCTCGGCGCCCTCGGGTATCTGCGGTGCGCCAGGTACGGAGCCGATAACGTCGATCTGGGGCGGCGGTGTGGTCGCGTTGGGGTTCTCGATATGGTGCGAGTGTTCGGCGCTCATGAGTGTCCTCGCTATTTGTATTGGTTAAAACCTTCTGCGTCCTCGACAAGGTGGAGTCGCGATCTGTGACAGCCCTCCCCACCGTCAGATGGCGACGACGTTCAAAGGCCTGGACACCGGCCGTCGAACCCGACGACGAAACCCGCACGGTCTGTCCCCGCACATCTCCGCAGGCGGCACCTCGGCATTGAGGACGCCGGTGTGCTGCGCGCCTCCCTGGCGGCCGAGCCCGACACCACCAAGACGCTCGCGCGGCACGAAGCCGCCCGCACCGCCCGGTTAGACGCCGCCCGCGAGCACGCCGCAACTGCCGAACACGCCGACGGAGCAGCCGCGTTCGCGCAGCGGTACGCCGCGTTCAGCCACTGGATGCTGACCACGGCACCCGCCACCTGAGCTGGCAGGGCGGCTGCCGTCGTCGACGAATCGCAGCCGTGTCCCAGCCGGGCGCCTATTTTGTTCGGAGCTCTTAATGCGGCGTGGCGGGAGGGCTTAGCAGCGTCGTCAGCGCGTTGTCCACGGCCGTCTTGATCTGCGCCGAGTCGATCATGGTGTTGAGGGAGAAGGTGACCTGGCGGCTGTGGTCGGCGGTGGTGTAGCTGTAGGTGGTGTATCCCAGGGTCCCGCCGGTGTGACCGTAGGCCGTGCCGTACGCCGGGTTGGTGACGCGGTCGAGCCCGAGTCCGTAGGGCGACTGGCCCGGCAGCGGCTTGACGTCCTGCATGGCCTGCAGCAGGGCCGGGGGCAGCAGCTTTCCCCCGATGAGTGCGCTGAAGAAGCGGTTCAGGTCATGGGTGGTGGAGATCAGCGAACCGGCCGTCCACGCCGCCGACATGTTCTCCTCGGTGACGTCGGTGAGTGGGGAGCCCGGGCCGTTCATGCGTATGTAGCCGTGGGCGTGCAGGCCGGGAATCCGGACGGAGCTCCCGGGGAAGGACGTGTGGTGCAGTCCGAGGGGTTGGGAGCTGTTCGGTTTCGGATGTGCAGGAGTGTGTGTGAGTGTGCACGAGCATGTACCTGTTCGTGGTGTTGCAGCGCGCGCACGACGCATGGCGGGCACTGTCAGTGCCGGCCGATACCGTTCTTCCTGTTGCTGACCACGTGTTGGGGAGGGGGCACATTGATGCGTGGTGAGTCGCTGCGCACGATCGCTGCCCCCTTCGTGGCCGTCGGCCCGTCCGGCGTGGCGATCCGCACCCGCATCAAGGCCCTCACGC
>NZ_JBSFJX010000334.1:0-5776 GCF_053598275.1 Streptomyces sp. NPDC001156
CCCTCACGAAACGGCGCGTCGTACGACCGTCGCTTCCCACCCATGACCCTCAACTTCCCCTTCAGTCACACCTCCACGCTACGAGGGGAAGGTCACAACCGCACTGGGTGCATCTCGAGATGAGTTTGGCGGCCGCACCGGCCCGGCGCTGCACGGCCGGCCGCGCCTGGTACCCGTCGAACTTCGGCTCGTAGGCCAGGCCGCCGGGCAGCGCGCCCGGCCCGGGCAGCGTGTCGCGCGCTTGGGCGAGCATCGGCTCGCCCGGCGGCCGCAACACCATCCCGCTAGACCGCCGCGACGCTCAGGCGCCAGGGTGCGCCGGCGCCTTGAGTCGCCAGCCGCTGCCACTACACGCCTGGTGCAGAGGCGGGAAGCGATGGCCCTTCACATCGGTGCTGTACTCGTGGCCCTGTCCGCAGTCGCACTCGTAGATCCCGGAGACGGGAACGATCTCGCCGGGGTGGTGGACCTGCTCGGTGTCTTCACCCATAGAGCCTGTCTACGCCACCCCCCGGGATGCCGCACGCCGCTAGGCGGCGATCGGGTTGAGCTCGGCAGCCGCGACGTACATTCGGATACATGAACGAGGTGCCCAGGCGCATCGACCCCACGACGGACCGCGTGTCCGCAGCGATCATGCTGGGCTGCACACCCGCGCAGGTCGGCCCGGGCGCCCGCTGCCAGGGACTGACCTGCCGCTACGGGCGCGGCGCCCAACTGCTGTGCCCCCACGGCCGGGCCATCGAGCAGAGCACCCAGTTCGTGAGGTGACGGAAAACCGGTCGCGGGTACTCGAAACTACGGAATCTGCCGTTTTCCGCTGCCTTTCCGAAGAAGGCGATCCCCATGAACTTCGCATGCGGAAAGCTCCCCTGCATGGCGGACGGAGCGGAGGCACTCTTCCCGTGGTACGCCATCATGTTCGCGATTCTAATTGTGGCTCTCGTGGTCATGCTGCTGAAGATCAGGCACCATTGACCTCCGCGGGCCCTCCCGGCGCGGTGTGCCTCGTTCAGGCGGAGCTATGGCCTTCTTTTCGCTCTCGAAGCGACAACCGTTGGAACTACTGTCCGCTACTGATCTGGCGATCGAGAACGAGCGGCTCAGAGGAGAACCAGCCACGACGTGATCGATCCCAAGGGCCACGAGATCGGGGCCCTGGAAGCGGTTTACCTGTATGGAGGAAGTGGCTATCCATGTTTGCGCTCTTCCTGCTCCTGATCCTCGCGGCGATCGTCCTGGGACTCGTCGGCGCGACGATGAAGGGACTGTTCTACCTCCTGATCATCGGCGTAGTGGTCTTCGTGGCCGACCTCGTGCTGCTGGGCACGCGCTGGGCGCGGCGATCGCACCGGCACGCCATCCGGTGATCGCCGCGGCCGGGCTGTTGGCTCTCGTGGTCCTGCGTGGATCTCCTCGGTGGCTCACCCATAGAGCCTGGCTACGCCGCCCCTAGGGGTGCCGCAGCCACTAGGCGGTGATCGGGTGGAGCTCGCCAGCCGCGGCGTTACCTCGGCGCATGAATGAGGTGCCCCAGACGCATCGACCCCGCCACGGACCGGGTGTCCGCTCCAGAGCTGCTCTCCGGCTCAGGTCGGCCCGTGCGCCCGCTGCCAGGGGCTGTCCTGCCCGTACGGGCGAGGCGCTCAGCCGCTACGCCTCCATTGCCGGGCCATCCAACGGAACACCAAACCGGCGGACGAGTAGGCACGGCCCGTCACAGCAGGATCGCCGTGTCAGACGCTCGCAAGCCAAAGACGCGACGTTTTTCACTCAGTCCGCGTTCCGGTGCATCTCGATCATCTGAGCGCGCCCTCCCCCGTGCCGTCAGGTGGGAGGCGTGCCCCCCATGGACTTCCGGCAGCCTGAACTGGGGGACGGCACCAGGCCGCGCGGCGCCACGCCCAGCCTGACCCGGCAGCAGCACGGCAGCCACCCGGCGCTTATGGGTGGGCAAGCATGACGGGAGCCGCCTTGCATCGCGCTGAAAGAGGAGCATGCGCGTCAGGCGCCCGAGGGCCAGGCTTGAGCTATGGCGAGGCGCCGCGTGATCGTTTACCCGCCGTCCGAGACCGGCGGTCGACGCGTGCGCGTCGACGGAGTGATCCTCGAGACGGCGTACAGCCTGCAGGATCTCAGCATGTTCCTCTGCCGTGCGGGTGCCAGGGGTGCACCGACCCTCCGAACCCTGGACGGTCGCGGCTCCCCCGTGGGCGGCATCGCCGTCCGAGGTCGGTTAGGTTGATAAAGCACCTGGTCAGATTGGGGTAACAAGCCGTAGCCCATCGGGGACGCTCCATGACCGGCCTGACCGTCATCCTGCTGCTCGTGGTCCTGGCTACAGCCGTGGCGACCGGGGCCCGACGCTGGAGCTTGCCCGCCCCCTCCCTCCTCGTGGTTGCCGGGCTGGCCGTTGGGCTGATGCCCTGGGTTCCCGAGGTTCGCCTGCCGCCTCACGTGATCAACGTGCTGGTCCTGCCGCCACTGCTCTTCGCCTCGGCCGGGGAAATCTCCGTCCGCGACCTGCGCACCGTGTGGCGGCCTGTGACCGGCCTGGTCTTCGGCCTGGTCCTCGCCTCGGCCATCGCCGTCGGGTACGTCGCCCGAGCGATCACCCCGCTCACCGCCGCGACCGCGTTCATCCTCGGCTCTGTCCTGGCCAGCACCGACCCCGTGGCTGTTACCGCGCTCGGCCGGCGCCTGTCTCTCCCCCCGCGCGTCCAGGCCATGGTGCAGGCGGAAAGCCTGTTCAACGACGCGACGTCCCTGGTCCTGTACAAGGTCGCCGTGGCCACAGCAGTTTCCGGCAGCGCCATCACCGTGCCCGGGACCGTCGAGCAGTTCCTGATCCTTGCAGGCGGAGGAGCCCTCATCGGCGCGGCGGTTACCGGGGTGGTGACCCTCATTCGCAGACGGACCCAGGACCCCATGGTCGTGACCGTCATCGCATTGGTCACTCCGTACGCCTCGTACGTCATCGCGGAGGAATCGCACACCTCCGGTGTGACCGCCGTCATCGTGTCCGGGGTCCTCCTTCGCAGCACCCGCCACAAGCTCAGCAACGCCCCCATCCGCCTCCAGGTCCACGCCGTCTACGACACCGTGACCTTCCTGCTGGAGAGCATCGTCTTCGCCCTCATCGGCCTTGAACTTCCCTCTGCTATTCGACACCTCGCGCACGATGAGAACGGCTGGCCGCTGTGGGTGCCAGTAATCGCCTTCACAGTGCTGGCGATCCGCCTTCTGTGGATCTTCCCGCTGTCCGCCCTGCTCCAGTACCGGCACAGGGAGAGCGACAGGCGCCTCTCCTGGCGCGGCCCGGCCGTCCTGTCCTGGGCCGGCACCCGAGGCGTCATGCCGCTGGCCGCCGCGCTCTCCATCCCCCTGGCCACCCACACGGGGGCGCCGCTGCCGCACCGGGCGCTCATCCTTACGCTCACCGCCGGGACCATCGTGCTCACGCTCATCGTCCAGGGCTTCACCCTCGCTCCCGTCGTCCGCCGCTCCGGCATTGCTCTTGAACCAGAGCACACCGCCCGCGAGGAGGCCCGGACCCGCCGACACATTGCCCACGCCGCTCTCGAAGAGCTCAAACAGCTTGGGGATCTGGATCAGCTCGCCGACCTGGGTGCCGCCGCCGAGGCCGCGTTGAAACAGGCCCGTCGCCATCTGGAGGCGCGCATCCACCAGGCCGAAGACGCCCACTACAGCGACCCCGACGCCCGTCCTGCCGAGGCCTACCGCGAGATACGCCGGACACTCATCGCCATAGAAGCGACCGAGCTCCAGCGTCTCTACAAAGCGAACAAGATCAGCAACGCCACCCGGCGCCGGATCCAGCGCGAACTCGACCTCGAGGAAGCCAGCCTCCGCGACCTCGGCTGACTGTCTGATAACCCTTCGGGTCGAAGCCTTCCGCCCTACCAAGTCGCCGACCTGCACTGTCGCCTACTGCGAACCAGATCGACGGCTTCGGCCTCGACGGAAGGCCGTACGCACGTGGGCTCGGGCCAACGGCCACCGCATCGTCAAGCCCCTCAGATGCCGGCGATGCCCGTGAGGTCGGCCGCCGCTCCGTACGGGGCTGCTGCCCAGGGCCCGCCCCGTCGGCATCGGGATGCTCCATGAACGCCTTGTCATAGGCGGCCGCCGACCGGGGGATGGGCGATGTGCCGGGTCGGCGTCCCACCGGGGCTCCACCCGCTCGACGCCGGACAGGACCAGCCCGGCGACCACCGACTTGTGCGCGTCCCGTCCGACGAGGAGCCAGTGGCCCGGGCAGGTCACCGCCAACATGGCGGCCTTCACCGACAGGGAACTGCCGCACGTCGAAAAACGCGTGGTCGGCGTGCACCGCGTCGGCCATGAGCTCCTCGGCCCGCTCCAGTGCGCGGGCACGGGCGAGCCGGTCGTCAAGGCCACCATTGGCCAGGACGACGCCGAAGAACACGGCGTCCCCCCAGCACGGCCCGGGCGCGGGGACCCGCGCCACGCGCTGCTTGTTATAGCGGCTAGGGCATCGAGGACGGGCGCCTCATCGTGGTTCAGACCCACGTGTGAGCCGTTCCCGAAAAACCGCGATCGACATGCCCCGTGGACCATCCGGGCGGGTGTCAATGCCGGCCGTGTGCGTCGGCTGCTTCGGGGAACTCGTTGCCGTTAACGAACACTGATAGGAATGCGAGCGGGGTGCCTTGTCCAATCCACCCAAGCAGCGACGCAGTGACAACGGGCGGTGGCACACCGCAGTCCAGCGCCGAGCTCAAGGCGCGGCAGACCCAGGCGAAGGACCGGCACCCGCACGGCACGGACAAGGGCGACAAGGAAGGCGCGGCGGCGTACCGCCGGACCAGCAGCCCGAGCATCCGTGGGCCGAGCGCCCGCTGCCGTATCGAGACCTTGAACCTCCCCTCAGTGGGCAGGAAAGGAGGGGCGTCATGCCGGCCGGATCGAGTTCCAAGCGCGAGCGGCAGTACGAGCACATCAAGGAGAGCGCCGAGGATCGTGGCGAGTCGTCGGAGCGGGCGAAGGAGATCGCCGCGCGGACGGTGAACAAGGAGCGGGCCAGGTCCGGTGAGTCGAAGACCGCCAGCAAGACCTCCACGCGTGACCCGAAGTCGGCGTCCGAGCGCGGTGGGCAGCGCTCCCACAGCGGCGCGGAAGGACCCACCAGGGACCAGTTGTACGAAGAGGCCAAGAAGCGCAACATCCACGGCCGCTCCTCGATGACCAAGGAGCAGTTGGAGAATGCGCTCGGCCGCTGACAGTAGGTGCCGGTCCCCAGTGAGGCTTGGGCCGGGGCCCGGGCAGGACGTACGGCCGACGCCTTCGTCAATGAGCACATCGAGCAGGACGGCGCGGGTTTCCGCGCCGTCTGTGTGTGCGCCAGGAACGCCATGTCGTGGGCATTCGACGCGCTGCCCGCACTTGGCTTACGGCTTCTTGTGCGTACCAGGCACCGCGTTGAGTGTGCCCTGATCGCCGCAATTTATGACGGTGACGGCGCCGCGAGGCGTCGCCCGCGTCGAGTAACTGGAGGTCACCCGGCCCGGTTGAGGAAGACTTACAACGTTGATCCAGCCCGTCGGCCGCGGTGTATGTGGTCCGGCGGCAGACCCATCGGCTCCCCTGTGCGCGACCTCGCTCGGTGGGTACTCGGCGGCCGAGGGCGGTGAACGGCACCGCCAAAGCCGGGGAAGGACATTGACCATGACCCAGCACGTGCGCGACATCATGACCAGCGCGCCGGTGACCGTGGAACCGCAGGCCTCCGTGG
>NZ_JBSFJX010000335.1:0-5768 GCF_053598275.1 Streptomyces sp. NPDC001156
CATGATCAAGGCGGCCGTCCTCGTGTCCCCAGCCATCCCCTCAAGCCGCTGAACAGCAGCAACGGGCATCGGCAGACCTATCTACAGCTGCCGTATCGTTGAGCGCGCCCGCGTTGCTGCTTTGCCCGGGAAAGCGCATGTACTCGGTTGTTCCATGGCTGTCCGTGGGCGGGCGGCGCCGACTCCGCTGGTGCGGCGGGAGCAGGGTATTTATCATGTTTCGCAGCTCGGCGAGTGCCTCTTCCCAGACCGGCTTTGCCCACACGCGCGGCAACCAGCCCCCGCAGGCGACCGCTGCCCGATCCACCCCTGCCGCCGCACCGGCGGCCTCCGGCTCACCCATCGGCCGCCCCGCCGACTCTCCCGCGCCGCAGACCACTCCGACCGCCGCGGCCTCGTCCGTGCAGGCTACGCAGACGCAGGTGGTCACGATGAGCCCGTGGTCCCTGGACGGTACCCCTGCGAATGGCATCGTCATTACCGACCGGGCCAGCGGCTCCTGCTTTGGCACAGCCGAATCCACCATGCGCACGGACGCATGGCGCTGCACCGCCGGTGACCGGATCCTCGACCCGTGTTTCTCCCCGGACTCAAATCCTCAGGACACCAGCGCGCTGTGTATGGACGAAGACCCCAGCCACATGGTCGAACTGTCGGTCCCACAGGGCTTTCCCGGCAACAACGATCACATGCCCTGCGGACCCGACATCGAACCGATCACCATCGTCCTGGCCAACGGCGCCCGCTGCTCCTTCGCCGGCGGCGGCACCACCACCTTGGCGGGGCAGCGCCTGAACTACGGCTGCGACAACGGCGGCTCCCTGCACGGCTACCCGAACAAGACAGCAGCACTGTGGACCATCTCCTACTCCGCCCCCAACAGTGGCGCCAGCGTCTCCACATGCATCACCACGGTCTACCAGTAGCCCACTGCTGAATCACTCAGACAACGAGGGCGCCGGCCAGGCGTCAGGAGCCGTCCAGCGAGTGGATCTCGCTTCTGCTCCGTGCGTTCGATCCGGAGGCGAAGTTCGCCTAACGGCGGTGCTGATCGGCCGCGAGGATCACCACGTCGACCGCCCGGGTGTTGGAGGAGGCCATACAGATATCCACCTCCAGGCGGCAGATCCCTCGCGGGATGCCGGGCCCTTCATGGTGGTCATCAAGTGCAAGGGCTGCTGGAACCCTGGACTGCCCACCGCGCTGGCCGATCAACTGGTGACCCGCTACCTACGCCGGTCCGGCACCGCTGGCATCTTCCTGGTCGGCTTCTTCGACTGCGACCTGTGGAGTTCAGCCCAGCGGCCGCGCTGCTCGGCCCGCCGCACCTGGGCAACCGACGGAATTCGCTCACCTGCGCAAACGTGGCCCGCGGGCGGGTGGACTTCTACGTGCCGCGATGGCGGATCTTCTGTTCCCGCGCGCCGAACTCCATAAGGTGTTTGATCGACTGAAATACCATTGGGGGAGTTCATGAACGGCCCGGCCTGGGTGCGCTCGGTGCGGCAGGCGGTGCCGGCTTGACGGCCTTGGGCAGCTACCTGGGACCGGTGCGGGCGGCTCGTGCTGCTGCCCAGGAACGTGCGCAGGAACGGCTGGAGCAGCGAGAACAAGGCGAGTTGACAGACTCATCGCCCTTCGTGCCGCATACCGAAGCTGGGAGCACCACCTCCAAAACGTCGTCAACGACGTGGTCGAGTTTCGCCGTTTTCGCAGGTCAGGGTCACTCTGGCGGTTGTAGCTGCTGGTGTTTGGGTCCTGTGGTCTTGGCGGCGGCCGTAGGGTGAGGTTGTGGATGAGCTTGTAGAACGGGTACGGCAACTGGACCAGCAGGGTCGGTCAGCGAAGGCGATCGCCAGAACGCTGGGGGTGGGCGTCAGGGATGTCGTCGAGGCGCTCAACGGCGCTGTGCAGGTCTCGGTGTCGGGCCGTGACGAGCCGCGTTGCTGGGTGAACGCCGGCTGGAGCCGTAGTGTGGATCTCGAGGGTACGCCGCAGTGGACAAGCCTTGACCCGGGGGCTTCCGACGCCGAGGAGGTACGCGGCCTTGTCGCCGTGCTCGTCGCCGCGGACAGCGCGCGCTCCGCGAAGGCCCAGGTTGCCGGGTTCCTGCTGGATGTGTGGTGCCTGGGGGTGAAGAACGCGCTGCCTGCGGAGCCGATGACCCCGAGTCAACTGGCTGCGCACCGGCACGCCTACTTCAGCGCCTTCGAGGGGCATGTGCAGGTTCCCGCCGAGCTTGCCCGTGCCCTGGTGTTCGGCGCCGCCGACTACGCCCGCGAACTCGGGTTCGCTCCCGAGGCGGACTTCGATGCCGCCGCCGTTGTGCTCGGTGAGCCAGCCGGTCCCAGCCCGATCCGCTTCGGTCGTGATGACAAGCCGTTCTACGTCAATGGCCCCTACGACGATCCCGAGGCGAATATGCGGACCTTGCGACACGCCGTCGGCGACGACGGCTTCCACTACACCCTCGCCTTCCCCGAGTAGCCGCGGCGGCGTCGGCTGTTGCTGGCGCGCCGGTAACCGTGTGGGGCGCGTGAGCCGGCAGACGATCACCCGGCAGGTGACGGGCCGGCTCGTTCGGGCTGTCCGCAGGCCGGACGGCGGCAGCATCAGCGGTGTGGCGACCACGCCGAGGGAGGGGATCCGCCGATGCTTCCGAGTCCGCCCCAGGCCCGCCCGTGCGGCGAAGCCGACTCGGGCGATGCCGAGTTCGGAGGCGAAGAGGCCGAAGGGTGGGAACGCCATCAGCGCCACCACCTCGAATCCGATTGCCCCTGCGAGCGGATGCGCCCCTGCGATCAGGCCACGGACTCGTCCGACCCGCGTGGTGCGGGTGAGTTGGAGGATGTGGCCGTAGGCGCGGAAGGCGACGGATTTGGCGAGCCCGTGGCCGGCGATGTGCGGCCGGGCGGCGGACAGGGCGTGCGGGCTGCCGATCGCTGTGGCCAGGGTGATCAGGCTCGTGTTCCTCCTGGTCAGCACCCCGGGGGACGCGCGAGCATTTGCGCATCCCCCGGCGTCGTCCACGGTGGCTCCCGAGTGGTGTTCGGGATCGGCCGGGCCGTCGGAGGGACAGGTCGCGTCAGGAGGCGAGGACGCGCTGGTGCAGTTCCGTGACGATCTTGCGCGCGGAGGAGATCGCCCCGTGCTGCCAGGCGTCCAGGAAGCTCAGGTAGTCACCGGCGAAGTACACGTTGCCCTGCGGCTTGTTGAGCGGTGCGTACGCCGGGGCGTCGGGGCCGCCGGGCATGGAGTGCCAGGCGCCCTCGAGGTACGGGGCGAGCTTCCACTGGTGGGAGAAGGAAGCGGCCAGTTCGGTGCGGTACTTGTCGCCGTGGATTACGACGCCCTGGGCCACGGCGCGCTCCAGGCGTTCGGCCGGGGTGAGGGCCGAGTACACCTCGGAGTGCGCGCCGGTGTTGTAGTAGCCGATGATCAGGCCGCGGTCGCCGAGGTGGCCGTAGGACGGGTACCAGATGTGGTCCAGGTCCATGTCGGTCTCGGTGATGCCACCGAAGATCTTGAAGTCCTTCTCCCACCAGCGGCTCTTGTACTCCAGGCCGATCTTGGAGGCGTAGGAGGGCTTCACGGCGAGGAAGGCGGTCTGCACCTGGGAGCCGAGGTTGTGCGGGGTCTTCGCGAGCAGGTGCGGGGCCAGGGTGGCGATGCAGTAGTCGGCTTCGACCACCTGGGTACGGCCGTGGCGCGTGTAGGTGACGGAGACGCCGGCACTGGTGTTCCTGATGTCGGTTACTGCCGCGCCCGTCCGGACCTTCTCCTGGCCGATTGCGCGGGCGAAGGCCTTGGGTATCTGGTCCATGCCGCCGACCGGCTGGAACATCAGCATCGCCTGGTCGTAGCCGAACTCGAAGGAGAAGTAGCGGCCCACGTTGGAGGCGAAGATCTCGGACAGGGAGGGGACGCCGCCGAGTTCGTCGCCGGGCGCGCCGGAGGCGCCCGGGTCGATGGTGAAGCCGCGGTGCTCGGTGCCGGTGTACTTGTAGTCGGCGCCGAGGGAGCCGTAGCTCTTGAGGAAGGTGAGCAGCCGTTCCTTGTCGGCGGCCGTCAACTCGCTGTCGAGGGCTCCGGCGTTGGTGGCCTTGGAGAGCAACTCGGAGACGTAGCCGTAGACATCGGCCTTCGCGGTCCGGTACTGGACCGGTGCCGTCATGCCTGTGCTCGGGTTGTAGATGAGGGCACTGGCGTTGGAGTTGGTGAACACTTCGATGGGGACGCCGAGTTCGCGGCAGTAGTCGAGGGTGATCATCCACTGGGCGAGCCGTGCGGGGCCCGCGTTCATGTACTGGCCTTTGCTGAACCGGGCCGTCTGTTCGACGCCGTTGATGTCCGTGAGGCTGTCGCCGCCCCGGACGGTGAGGTTGCGGCCGCCGACGCGGTCACGGGCTTCGAGGACCGTACAGTCGTAGCCGGCCTTGCCCAGCTCGTAGGCGGAGGTGAGGCCGGCGATGCCGCCTCCGATGATGACGACGCTGGCGGGCTTGCCGGAGCGGCCCTGGAGGGTGAAGTCGCCGCGGCTGGGTGCCTGGAACGGCGCCTCCTTCTCGGCCGCGTAGGCGGCGGTGGGCGCGAGGCCGAGGGCCCCCATGGTGGCGAACATGGCGCCGGCGCCACCGGTGATACCGACCTTCCGCAAGAACGTCCGCCGACTCGTCCCTGACCCGTGCTGACGCTGTGACATGAGAGGGGCTCCCCTTCCGATCTTGAACAAAGACCGGGGGAAGCGTGCCAATGGCCGGTTACAGCCCATCGGTACTGATGTAACCTACATGTTTCTACAAAGTCGAGCGCACCCCAGATGGGCTGTCGATTAATAACTCCGCAGTCTCCGGGGTCTGTTGGCCCGTAGGAGGCGACAGGTCCGACCGCCCGGAGAGGGCAGTGATGGTGTTCCCGGGCCACGGTCGGGCAGGCGGGCGGATCAGCGCAGTCCGGCGAAGAGATCGTTCTCGGGTATGGCCGCGCCGGTGGCGTCCTGGACACGTACGAAGGTCTCCATGCCCAACAACTTGCCGAACCTGTCCTTGCCCATCTTGAGGAAGAAGATGTTCTCGCCCTGACTGGCGTGCGCGGCCAACGCGTCGAACTTCTGACCGCTGAACGCGGTGGTGTCCACCCACGTGGTGATCTCATCGCCGGGCAGGCCGATCTCGGCCATCGCGGCGGCCTCGGCAGGATCCGGCTGCGGCATGTCCTCATGAAACTCGCGCATGATCTCGCCGAACCGATGCATCATCGAGCGGGGCATCGTGGTCCAGTACACCTTCGGTGCCAGCGCGGTTATCTCCAGCGCCGCCATCGTGATGCGGTGGCCCTGGATGTGGTCGGGGTGGCCGTAGAAGCCGTTCGCGTCGTAGGTGACGACCACATCAGGTCGGTAGTGCCGCATAAGTGTCGCCAGCCGGGCCGCGCCTTCCTGCACGGGGGCCTGCCAGAAGAATCCGGGGGCGTCGTTGCTCGGCCAGCCCGTCATCCCGGAGTCGCCGGCAGGGCCTGGCCCTCTGCTCCTGCGGACTGTCCATCCGGCGACCGATCTCCGGCACCGCCGGAGTCCCTCCTCAGGAATCGGTCTTTGCCCCGACTCCCGTGCGTGCCGGTCGTGCCTTGAGTCCGGAAGTTCGGTGAACCGTTCCTAGTCAGTGAGCAGGAGTAAGTCTTGTACCCAATCCTGGTCAACTGGCGCATCCCGAACGGTGGTGGATGCACTGGTCTCCCGCGTTCGCGCCGCGTCCGGCGACACGGATCGT
>NZ_JBSFJX010000336.1:0-5664 GCF_053598275.1 Streptomyces sp. NPDC001156
TCGGACAATACGACCTCGACAGCACGCGGACCCCGATGCGACATAGAAATAGTCTACAGACTTAGACTCGCCATTTCCGGCGCGTCACACTAGCTAGGAGCCGAGGGAGACGGTGTTGCGTCGGGTCTGCGCGAGGTGGATGTCGACGTACCGCGTGAGGGTGAGCGCGTCCTGCGGCTCATCGGCCTGGAAAGTGACGCGACGCAGCAGGCTGACCTTGTCGAGCGCGACGCCCTCACGGGCGAGGACGAAGACGAGGGCGAGGAAGGCGGACCGGGCGTTGCCGTCGTCGAAGGGATGGAAGAAACACACGTCGAGATAGGCGCGTGCCGCCCGGGCGGTGAGGGCAAGAGGCCGCTCAGTGTTGCGCGCGCTCTCGGCCAGACTGGCGTCGAAGCGGGCTCGGGTGTCTGGGCCGATGCCGTAGCGTTCCCGACCTCTTTTGGCGAAAGCTGGCAGGTCGCGGAACGCCGGCGGTTGCTGTGTGCCCAGGACATGCTGCTGCCAGCGCTGGAGGAGCTCGAAGTCGAGGGAGGAGCCACGCGCCGCGTCGGCTCGCAACAGTTCCAGGGCGGTCAGCAGGCCCTGTGCACGGGCGGGATCCAAAGCGCCGTCGAAGGCGCGTACGTCGTCCGCTGCGCCATCGCGCGCCGGGACCACCGGTTCGTCCCGGCCGTCTTCCGCAACCTCCTGCCATGGCACGGTCTCGCGGACCACCAGCCAGCGCTCGAGGTGGTCCAGCGCTGGCCCGGCGGATCGTGCGCCGTCGTCCGGCCGCACTGACAGCGCGAGGCGCTCCGCGACATCCTCGACCAGCACCGGGTCAGGGCCGGTCCAGCTCGCGAATCGCCCGCCGATCGCCTCGTCGACCAGTTCCTGCGCGAGGTCAGGAGTAACGCCCCATCGGCTGAGGAACCAGGTGAGCACTTGACGGCAGTGTCCGTGCCAGCCGCTTCCACAGCCGGTCCGGTCGGTCACCTGCAGGATCAGGTTTCGGGCGGCGCGCTCCCACAAGATCCGCTGGTCCTCGACCTCGGCCAGGTCCAACGGGTACGCATCGAACCACCCGGCGAGACTCTCCAGCCACTCGCGCCACTCACACAGCGCCGCGACGACACGGGCGATCGTCTCCTGCGGTGTGGTGATCGAGTCCCGCGGGCAGCACCAGTTCCCGACGGGGCCTCCGTCGAAGTCGCCTTCGTCGTGCGACCAGCGCCAGCCCACGGTCCAACGGCCGTAGCGCTCGGCGAGGGCGTGCGACATGGCGTCGGCCCAGGACTGTCCCTCGCCCCAGCTCCAGGCACTCATCGCCGGGTCACCGAAGGGGATGTCAGGACGGCTGGGCACCCTCCCAGCAGGCCCGAGCGACCGCACCACCTGCGGCGCCGATACGCTGTCGAAGAAATGACGGGTGGGATCCACATCGCCCCAGGTCAGAAAACGGGGAGCCAGCTCGACAATCACCGCGCAAGCCTGCCACGTCCACCCGACTGCGGTTCAAGCGGATTACCGACTGAAGTGCTCTGGTGCCAGCCGAAGCAGTCTCATTCCGTCAGCCGCCCGCGCGCGCCCGCGCTGCGATCTTGGTGACAACAAGCCTGCCTGTGTGACAACCAACCACCATGCTTCGGCTCAACAGCACCGGCCCGGGGCGCGCAATTCTCCCTCTTTCCCAATTCGAAATCCATGTAGTCAATGTCGTTCATAGCAACGTCCGAGAGTCCCATGGCGCGGGCTCCCGTCGTCCTGGAAAGAGACGCCCTTAAATCCTTCGGCGATGATCTGTCGCATCTGCTGGTCGCTGGCGCCCGTGTCGCGGGCGTTGAACAGGCGGCGGGCGTAACTCGGCGGGCAGGTGCACGGTGAGTCGCCTAAAGCGGCCGTCGTCGGTCGTGCCGACCGGTGCTGCGCCGTTCGCATACTCCAAGACCAGGAGCAGCACCCTCAGCTTGGCACGAACCCATTCAGGGGGCGGGCTGGGTGAGGGGCGCGGGGGTTTCGATGTCCGTGGGCGTGGAAACGCAGGCTCACGCGACGGGCTCCAGTTTCACGATGGGGAACCTGCGCGACGTCCGGGTCTCGTAGTGCGCGCTGTCCGGCCAATACGCCGACCAGATCCCGTAAAGACGCTCCCACTCGGACGACGCGTGTGTCACGACGGTAGGTATCGCCCGGAGTATGTCCTCACCCACCTCGATCGTCACCTCGGGCATGGCGGTGACGTTGCCCACCCAGGCTGGATCCTTCTTTGCGCCACGCGAGGAGCCGCAGACGAGGAAGCTGTCACCGTCGGCCGCGTACACCAGGGGGTTCACCCGTTGCAGGCCGGTCCGGCGGCCGACCGTGTGAAGGAGCAGCAGATGCTTGCCCTTAAAGGGGCCTCCCACGATCCCGCCGTGTGCCCGGAACTGACCAATGATCCGCCTGTTTACCTCGTTCACGTCGCCCATGTCCGCCTCTCTCCGTCGAAGACCTCACTGGCTGTCAGCTAACCTTGATCTTTCTTGAAGGGCCATCGACCAAGTCGACGACCCCTTTTCGTTGTCGATGGCCGGGGTCGGGCAGGCCGAGGGCCCGGGTGTCGTCTCGGGTGGACGCCGGATTTAACTGCTCCGGGCTGGACCGTTCTCTCGCAGGACAAGCGAAACAGCTGGTCAGCTCCCACACAACCTCATCAGGTCGACGGTCCGTGCGCCCCGTCACTCGCATGGTCCATACGAGTCGCGCACTGACTGCGACCGGCACACGATCGAGGAACGGTGACGTCGCGTCACCCGCGGCTCGACGTTGCCTCCGCCCCCTCGTGAAGGAGAAGCGCGCAGGATGACCCCAACGTCTGAACCCACAACGTCTGAACGTGTTTCAGAACCGCTGACGCGACAGGTGTCGAAACGCGTCTCCCAGTCCGTCTTCGACGGCTCCGGGCTGCGTGTCGTGCTGCTGGTGGATGTCTACGACGGAGCCCAGCAGCAGTTCCTGGAAGCGTACGAACAGCTGTGCAGCCAGGTCGCGTCCATACCCGGACACGTCAGTGACCAGCTCTGCCAGTCCATCGAGAATCCCTCCCAATGGCTGATCACCAGTGAATGGGAGAGCGCCCCGCCCTTCCTCGACTGGGTGAGCAGCCAGGAGCACGTGCAGATGGTGCGACCGCTGCGCAGCTGTGTCCGGGACACCCAGTCCCTGCGCTTCCACATCGTTCGCGAGACCGGGAGCCAGGCTGCTGCCGCCTCCGCCGCGCGCCGGCTCCAAGCGGCTCCCCGGATCGGCGACGGCAAGATCCGCCACGCGCTCACCTTCACCGTCAAGCCGGGCAGCGAGCCGAAGGTCGCCAAGATCCTCGCGAACTACGCCCCGCCCCAGGCGAAGGTCGACGACACCACGCAGCTGTGCCGCACCTCCCTGTTCATGCACGGCAACCGGGTCGTACGGGCCATCGAGGTACAGGGCGACCTGCGCGCGGCGCTGCGCCAGATCGCCCGGCAGCCCGAGGTACAGGCCGTACACGAGGCCATCAACCCCTATCTGGAGCAAGAGCTGGACCTCAACGACTATGAGGCGGCCCGGGTCTTCTTCACCCGGGCGGCGGTCCCCGCCGTACACCATGTGACGGGCGATCAGGAGCGCTCCGAGTCGGAGCGGCACGCGCTGTACTACCCGGCCCGGCCGGGCCGCGGGACACACCTAGCCCGGCTGCTCGCCCAGCAGGACGAGACAGCGGCAAACGACCCGCGCAGCCCCATCAGCGGCAGCACGATCTTCCAACGCGACGAGATCGTAATCCGCCTGATCGACGTACGGGGCGGCCTCGACGCCGACCCCGTGCCGACCCTCGGCCTTCCAGACCCCGCGCAGGCAGCCGAGCTGACCACCCTCCTCGACAGCGCCGCACTCAAGAGCGGCGACCTCCCACACTTCCTCATGCTTGCCCGCATGGAACTCATCACCGACCACCGGTCCTCCCCCGACGCCTGAGACGAGTCTTTCCCAATGCCTGCGGGCGCAAGGAGAGGGTGTCCATGATCGTTTGTGACGACGAACCTGGACACCCTCGTGACCGCACTCTACGTAAAGATCGATGACGAGCGAGCGGGTATCGCGCGATTGCCGGGACGGCCGGCGAAGCTCAGCCACTCCGAGTTGCTGTGTCTGGCGGTCATGCAGGCGATGCTCGGCTTCCACTGCGAGGCCCGGTGGCTGCGGTATGTGCGCGCCTACCACGGCGACATGTTCCCGTTCATCCCCCACGACCCGGGCTACAACAAGCGGCTGCGCGTGGGAGTCAGTCAACCCGGCCCCGGCTGACACGGCCGTAGCGGAGGGCTGGAGTGAAGGCCGACGCTCGGCCGGCGGAGGAACCGGTGGGACTACCCGCTCCGATGGCGGCTTTACCCGTCGTAGATTCAACGACTCGTCGCGGCGTGATCGGCTACGGCTGACATGACGCATGCAAGCGTTGCCGGGGGCCCACCGTGCCGTACTACTTGCTCACCGTGACCGCTTCGCGGCGGACCAACCTCGGGCTGCAGGTCGAACCCGCCGTGCGGATCAGGGAGCTGGCGTCACGGGTGAATGACACCGACGTTCCCATGCCCGGCGACCGCCTCCTGCTCCATCGCCCCGACACGGGCACGTGGTGGATCGCCCCGCTGGCCGCCTTCGGCCTGGAGGCGTGGCGGAAGGACGGCCTCGTCTACACCCGCAGCGACCCCGCCGACCCGGAGTTCACGCTGGCCCTCGGCGGCCAAGGAGGCCCAGAGGAGGCCCTCCCGGTGGGCACCGAGATCTGGCTCGACGACAACGCTCCGACCAGCGGTCACCGCACCGATGGCTGGCGCCGCATCATCGCCGACATCGCCTCGGGTGACTGGCATCAGGCGGACCCGGACGCAGTCGACACCACCGTCACCGACCGCTGATCCCTCGACCCCGGCAGAGCGCCTGAGGCGGCCACATGGCCGGGGCGCCGTCTTCGTGCGGAAAAAGGGAGCCGCTCATCGGCACCCCGACCCTCGGCGAGTTGCCGGCGTACAGCTGTGAGTGACTCCCGATGTCCGGTCCTTCGCCCAGATGCTCACCGAGCGCCAAGGCGAACGGCTCCCCGAATGGCTCGACGCCGTCCGGCAGGACGACCTGCCCACCCTCCACACCCTCGCCGCAGGCATCGAACGTGACCGCCACGCCGTCATCGCCGGCCTCACCTGCCCTGGAACTCAGGTGTCGTCGAAGGACACGTCAACCGCATCAAGATGCTCAAACGTCAGATGTTCGGCCGAGTCGGCTTCGACCTCCTCCGCAAGCGTGTCCTGCTCTCCTCATAGGACATCGTTTTCCACTGGCTTGCGAGTCATCCTCGGATGTTGGCCGACCAGCCTCAGCTCGCCATGAAGCAGCCCAGCTCGCGTGACTTGTGCCGAAGTGCGGCTGCCCACGCGCCCTCAGAAGAATCCAGGGCCGTCGGGACCTGAACATCCTTGAACTCGCCACTCTCGGCCACGTCGGCCGGGTGCCAGTTCACCTCGATGCCCGCTCTCTCCGCCAGGACCAGCACCGTGACAACGAACCGTTCCTAGTGCCGCATCAGAGAACCTTTGCCCTGTTGTGATGTGACGCACCGTTCGGATGCTGGTCTGAACGGCTCGGTGTCTCCAGGCTGTTCGGGTG
>NZ_JBSFJX010000337.1:0-5651 GCF_053598275.1 Streptomyces sp. NPDC001156
TTGCACCGGGGCCCGATGGACGCCGGGCAGCGCGCCCTGGCCGCCTCGTTCGCGCTGTCGGACCGGCTGCTGCTGGCCGGGCTCGGGCCTGCAGGGGCCGGAAAGACGACCGCGATGCGGCTGGTCGCCCGCGCAGTGGATGCCGCGGGCGGGCGCCTGATCCCGCTCGCGCCGTCCTTGCGCGCGGCGAAAGTCCTCGGCGACGACCTCGAACTGCGTTCCCACACCCTGCACTCCTGGCCGCCGCCGCAGCGAGCCCCTCGCGGCCCGGCGATGCCGCAGAGATCGAGGCCATCACCGACGCGATGATCCGGCTCCTGGTGGGGACGCCGCTGCGCTCCGACGGCCAGCTGACCATCAAGTCACTCGCCCAGGAAGCCGACCTCAAGCGCAACAAACTCACCCACAAGCACACCGGGCTGAAAGACCTGTTCTACGCCCTGGTCCGGATGCAGGATGCACGCCCGAAGGTCGTCGACGACCTCAAGCGGAAGAACGACGAACTGCAGCACCAGCTCACCCGCCTGCGCGCCGAGCACAACCAACTGCGTACAGACTTCCAGCAACTGGTGCGGGTCTTGCACGTCCTGGAGGCCGAGAACCAGCAGCTGCGGCAGTCCGCCGGCAGCGACGGTGTCGTTCGTGTCCTACCTGTCCAGCACCAGCCAAAGGGCTGACGCATGCCCGTTCGAAGCACCGTACGCCCGCGACGCTAAAGCAGACCTGACCGACTGACGACGTCGGCTCCGGCCCACGTCGAATAACGCGAGCCGGAGCCAAACGGGGCACGGGAAGGTGATGCTGGTCAGTCCACGGACCGCACGGTGGGCATGGCGAGGGCGACCGGTCCCGTGCCGGAGCCGCTCTTGCAGGAGTCGTGGCAGTCCTTCTCCAGGCTGCAGCACAGTGAGCAGATCGCCCCGGCGTGGAAGGGGCAGTTCGCCACGTCCGGCCGCTCGAAGTCGGTCGTGCACACGGTGCAGGTCAGCATGGCCGCGGAGGGCAGGCCGTCCGCCCCGAGCAGCGGCTCCTCCAGGTCGTCGACGCGGGCGATGTAGTACTTGCCCTTCGTGAGCACCGCGAACAGCGGTGAGAGGACCATCGCGAGGAACAGGGCGATGAAGGGGGAGTATGCCTTGCCGTAGTCTCCGAACGCCTCGAAGTAGGCCGCGATGGAGACGGCCGAGGCGATGAGCATCGATCCGAAGCCGACCGGGTTGAAGTTGTACAGGTGCGCGCGCTTGAACTCGATGTACGAGGGACTGAGCTTCAGCGGTTTGTTGATGACGAGGTCGGCGACGACCGCGCCGATCCAGGCGATGGCGACGTTGGAGTAGAAGCCGAGGACGGTGTTGAGGAAGCCGAAGACGCCGCCCTCCATCAGGGCCAGCGCGATGCCGACGTTGAGGAAGATGTAGACGACCCGGCCGGGGTGGCGGTGGGTGAGGCGGGAGAAGAAGTTCGACCAGGACAGCGAACCGGAGTACGCGTTCGTCGAGTTGATCTTTATCTGGGACAGGATCACGAAGAACGTGGCCAGGCCCAGGGCGACGGGTGCGGCGAAGGTCTTGAAACCGTGGACGTACTGCTGGATGGGCTCGTTGGCCTTGGACAGGCCCACGCTGCCGGCGATGTAGAAGGCGAGGAAGGCCCCGCCGATCTGCTTGGCCGCGCCGAGCACCACCCAGCCCGGGCCGGCGGAGAGGACGGCCCCCCACCACTTCTTGCTGTTCTCGGGCGTCTTGTCGGGCATGAAGCGCAGGTAGTCGACCTGCTCACCGATCTGCGCGATCAGCGACAGGGCCACGCCCGCGCCCGCGCCGACGCCGAGCATGCTGATGCTCGAGCCGGTGGGGGAGTTGCCGGCGAAGTGCGTGAACTGCGAGAACTCGTCCGGCTCCTGGATGGCGATGGACACGAACGGCGCGACCATCAGCACCAGCCACACCGGCTGCGTCCACACCTGCATCTTCGACAGCGCCGTCATGCCGTAGATGACCAGCGGCAGGATGATCAGCGAGCAGATCAGATAGCCGACGGCGAGCGGGATGTGCAGCCCCAGCTCCAGGGCCTGGGCCATGATCGAGCCTTCGAGGGCGAAGAAGATGAAGGTGAAGCTGGCGTAGATGACCGAGGTGAGCGTGGATCCGAGGTAGCCGAAGCCGGCGCCCCGGGTCAGCAGGTCCATGTCGATGGAGTACTTCGCCGAGTAGTACGAGATCGGGATGCCGGTCAGGAAGATGACGACCGCGGCGGCGAGGATCGCGACCATCGCGGAGGAGAAGCCGTTGGAGATGGCGATCGAGCCGCCGATGGCGAAGTCGGCGAGGTAGGCGATGCCACCGAGTGCCGTGGTGGCCACCACGTAGGGGGTCCAGCGGCGGAAGGACTTCGGCGCGTAGCGCAGGGAGTAGTCCTCCAACGTGTCGTTCTGCGCCCAGTTGTTGTACGTCCGTCCGCCCGTACTCGCCGGCGGTGCTTCCTTGTCGACGATCTCCGTCACGACATTCCCTCTTCCCAGCACTGGGGACGACCCGGGCGACCCCGGGTGATTGCACGGAAGAGTCACGCCGCACTGTTTCTTGAACGTTTCCCTTCCTTTAAGGGAAAGGTCTTTAACGCGCCTTTATTCGATGCGCGTAGATAGCACGCCAACAGGAGCGAAACCGCGTGGGCCGGGGTGCCCGTCCATGGGCGACTGCGGCGAGCGAAGGGCCCGATTGAATACGGATGCCTCGCCTCCGCCAGATGCTTCCCATAGAAAGTATTTCTGTGGCAGTGTAATGTCAACGGCAGGGAGCGGGGTCAGAGTTGGGTGACGATGTGGAAGTCGAAGGCATCCGCCCGTGCCAGGTACAGCCGTTGGGGGAGATGGTTGCCGCGCAGCCGCAGTGCGCCGCGCGGGCCCTCGTAGGAGACCGTTTCGCCCACCGTGCACATCGCCCGCACGTCCAGCGACCGCGCCCGCTCGGCCAACGCCGCCAGCAGGCGCACCCCTTCGAAACACGACTCGCCCAGACTGCCCACGACAGGGGCATCCACACCGAACCGCGCCGCGTAACGGGCGCTGAAGTCCAGGCTCTCGGCGGTCGCGAGCGTCTCGAAGAAACCGGCCGTCGCCCACAGCCCGTCGGTGGCCTCGGCACCGGTGGCCAGCAGGATGTTCTCGTCCATATGGGTGCTCAGCCGCAGACACCGCTGGTGAAGGCCGTACGCGGCGAACGCCCGGTTGAAGCGTGCCGCGTCGTCGCCGACCAGCAGCATCAGCACCGCGTCCGCCTCGCACCGCTCGATCCGGCGCAGCACCGGCCCGAACTCATGCGTCCCCAGCGGCACGAAGACCTCGTCGCGCGCCAGACCGCCGCACGCCCGGACGTATCGCCGTGCGGCGCGGGCGGTCACGCGCGGCCACACATAGTCGTTGCCCACCGTGCACCAGCGTCGCGCGCCGGTCGCCTCGGCCAGCAGCCGCATCGCCGGCAGCAGTTGCGCGGCATCGGTCTCGCCCGTCAGGAAGACCCCGGGTGTGCGCTCGCCGCCCTCGTACTGGGCTGTGTAGACGTATGGAACGCGGCCCGCGATCCGCGGCAGCAGTGCCTGGCGCACGGCCGAGGTGTGCCAGCCCACCACCCCGTCGACGGCGCGCAGCGACACCAGGGCCTCGACCTCGGCCGCCACCCGCTCCGGCGATGCCCCGCCGTCCACCGTGACCAGGCGGACCTCCCGGTCCAGCACGCCGCCCACGGCGTTCAGTTCCTCCGCGGCCAGCTGTGCGGCCAGCTCGCACGACGGGCCGAAGACCCCCGCGGGTCCCTGCAGCGGCACGACCAGGGCCACGACCAGCGTCGTGCTCGAATCGCCGTTCCCTCTGGGCGGTACCGGATGCACAGACCACCTCCGTGAGGGCACTGGGCGCGCGGATCCCGGCCCGGGCCCCGGCACCCTCGCGGAGGCTCGTAATCTGCCCGAACACTAGACCTATCGGAAGGACACCGGCAATGCCCTCCGAACCCTCCTCCCCGGACCTTGCCCACCTCCTCAGTCACGCCGAGCGACGCCTCGGCCGGCGCTTGGCCGCGGTGCTGGCCGAGGAGGGCTGCTCGGTGGAGGAGTGGCGCGTCCTGTCGGCCGTTGCCGACGGGCAGGGCCACCCGATGTCCGAAATCGCCGACCACGCCCTCATGCCGGCGCCCACTCTGACCAAGCTCGTCGACCGCATGGTCGCCGGCAACCTGGTCTACCGTCGGCCCGACCCCGACGACCGCCGCCGCGTCCTGCTGCACCTCACCGCCCGCGGCCGCATCCTCCACCAGCGCGCCGCCCACCGCGTCCACTCCGACCAAACCCGGCTTCTCGACGCCATCGGTGACCAGGGAAAACTCGCCCAGCTCCTGCCTCTGCTCGCGGCAACGGTCGACGGGTTGCCTGCGGTGGCGCCCAGCAGGCCGCACAGTTGAACTTTTCGATCAATGAGGTTTTCTCAGCGAAGCGATCTTCGCGAAGCGGCTTGATCTGCCTGTCTGTGGCGAGAACGGACACCGGGTCGTCCGCCCGCGGGTAGACGTAAAGCCCCTGGTAGGAACAGGTCTGCCAAGATCAAGTTCCGGAACACCAGAGGCTTCACGTTGGTCACCTATGCTGCCACGCTCGATGTCCCGCGCCACGTGGTGGAGTACCTGTCCCGGCTGCTGGCCGCGCAACGACGCCGGATCGGCACCCCGAAGGGCTCTCGGGCTCTGGGAACCTTCCGCCAGGCCGTGCTGGTGCTGCGCTGGTTCCGCGAGCGCGGCTGCGTGCACTGCCTGGCCCGGGATGCCGGCATCTCGCAGGCCACCGGCTACCGCTACCTGCACGAAGGCATCGACGCCCTGGCCGCCCAAGCCCCAGATCTGCACGAGGTGTTGGAACGCTGCCGGGAGGAGGGGATGAGCCACGTGATCCTGGACGGCACCCTGATCGAGACCGACCGCCTTGCCGGGACAGTGCTGAGCGCGAAGGGCAAAGAGATCGACGCCTGGTACTCCGGTAAGCACAAGTGCTTCGGCGGCAACGTGCAGTTCCTCGCCGCTCCGGACGGCACCCCGCTGTGGACATCCGACGTCGAGCCCGGCTCCACCCACGATCTCACCGCCGCCCGCGTCCATGTCCTGCCCGCGCTGTACACGGCGGCCCGCGAGGGCCTGCCCACCCTCGCCGATTCCGGCTACGAAGCCGCCGGCATCGGCATCCACGTCCCGGTCAAGAAGCCCGCCGGGCAGAGCTACGACCATCTGCACGCCGACACCCGCACCTACAACGCGCTTCTGCGTGGCGTCCGCTGCCTGGGCGAGCGAACCGCCGCCGAGCTCAAGGAGCGCTGGCGGGCGCTGAAGTACGTCACGCTCAGCCCCAACCGGATCGGCGACATCGCACGCGCCGCCCTTGTCCTCAATGGGCACTGGAAATGATTTCGCTGAGAAAACCTCAATGGCCGCGGCCTCGTCCCTGTGTGGCGAAGTTGGGCCTGCGCTTCAGCGTCTTGGCGGTCGCGCGAGCGAGTTGGACGACTGGGTTGGCTTGAATCCTCCCCCAGTTGAAGCAGGGGGATTCCTGGCTCACGTTGGCTGCGGGTCAGCGACCAGCAGCTCTTACACGATCAACACCAGCCGGGT
>NZ_JBSFJX010000338.1:0-5639 GCF_053598275.1 Streptomyces sp. NPDC001156
TGACTTGAAGTCGCTGCGTCACCTTCACGCCTCTGTCGAGCCACACCGCGCGGGTGCCGGTCGGCAGCGGCACGCTGATTGTGAGCCAGCCCCACAAGGCGGCAAGAGACAACTCGAGCCCGCGCCCACCGGCACCCTGGACGCTACGGCTGCAGACCGCGCGTCTGGGCTCGATTCAACAAGTCAGAGACGCTGACCAGACCGCGGCCGGGCGGCACTCGGTCGGGTGCTTGTGGCGGGACCGGTCCGGCGACCGCTTCTCCAGCACCCGGTCGCCGGCCTGCGTCAGACCCGGAACAGGACGAATCCGGCGGCGACCGATCCGAGTGCCGCGCCTCCGTAGCAGCAGGCGCTGATCGGCCCGCGCATCCGCTGGAGCTGGAGTCCGTCGTACAGCGTGTAGCGGAACCGGTGCGCCCAGTGGAACAGGCACAGGACGCAGAGCCCGAGGAGGACCAGCTTGGTCGCCGGGTTCCGCAGTACCGCGAGCAGGTGCGCGTGGTCGGGGAACGGGAGCCAGCCCAGAGGGAAGGCCACGCCGAACAGGAACAGCAGCACGGGGACCAGGAGCGCGGCGACCGTGCCGCCCGCGCTGAACAACAGCCACAGCAGTGGTTCCGGAGACGACTTCCTGCTCATCGCACTACCCGCCCAGGATCAGCCACGCCACGGCCGCCGATAGCAGCGCCCACAGCAGATAGTGCAGTGCCAGGATTCGGCCCGGCGGGACACGGCGGCCCCGCAGCCGCACGACCATGGCCCGCGGCGCGAGCCGGAACCAGGTGACCGTGTGCAGGAGAACGAAGAGCAGCGCGATCACGTTCACCAGCACGACCCACCAGTGCCCGCTCCAGTCCTGGAACCGCGCGTACGCGCCGCCGCCGTCCGCGACCGCGCCCACCATGAGCAGCAGGTACACGACGAACCAGGCGACGAAGACGGCGCTGAGCTCCCGTAGCACGAATACGACGTAGGAGCGGCGTCCCAGCCACCACAGCGGCGGGACGGGCCTGCGGTACATCGTCGGCCGGGCCGTCGGCCCGGGTGTCTGGCTCATCGCGCCCCCCTCGGCCACAGCAGGTCCGTGAGCGACCGCGTGGCCGCCGTGAGCTTGTAGCGCTGGATGGCACCGGCCGGGTCGACCCCTTTGGGGCAGGCCGTGGTGCACTCGCCGACCAGGGTGCAGGCCCAGACGCCCTCGGCGGCGCTCAGGACGTCCCGCCGGTCCTCGGCGCCTTCGTCGCGGGAGTCGAGGTTGTAGCGCTGGGCGAGGGCGATGGCCGCGGGGCCCAGGAAGCCCGGATCGAGCGCGTACACCGGGCAGGCGGCGTAGCAGAGCATGCAGTTGATGCACATGCTGTACTGCTTGTACTCGTCCATCTCGTCCGGCGTCTGCCGGTACTCGCCCTCGTCCAGCAACTTGTGCTCCTCCCGGACGATCCAGGGCTTGACCTCGGCGAGCTTGTCCATGAAGTCCTCGATGTCGACGACGAGGTCCCGGATGACGGGAAAGTTGGCCAGGGGCTCAACGCGCACCGGGCCAGGTGCCGATTCAGTCAGGAAGGCCGAACAGCTCAGCCGGGGCTCGCCGTTGACGGTCATGCCGCAGCTGCCGCAGATGCCCATGCGGCAGGACCAGCGGTAGGAGAGGGTGCCGTCCACGTGGTCCTTGATGTGGTTGAGCCCGTCGAGGACCGTCCACTCCTTGCGCAGCGGCACCTCATAGGACTGCCAGCTCGGTTCGGTGTCCTGTTCCGGCCGGTAGCGGGCGACCTGGAGGGTGATCCGTTCCGGGTCCCTGCCTGTCCAGGCCAAGGCCCTGTCCGTCATGGCTGCCGCCTTCCGTAGACGCGTTCCCCAGGGGGCCAGCGGGTGACGGTCACCGGCAGGTACGTCACCCGCGCGGTGCCGTCCGGTGCGCGGTGGGCCAGCGAATGGGCCAGGTAGCGCAGGTCGTCCCGGGCCGGGAAGTCGGTGCGCTGGTGCGCGCCCCTCGACTCCTCGCGGCGCAGTGCGCTGTGGACGACGACCCCGGACACATCGAGCATGAACGACAGTTCCAGCAACGCGATCAGGTCGGTGTTGAACGTACGGCTGTGGTCGTCGACGGCCGCACGGCCGCACCGCCCCCCCAACTCGTGCAGCGTCTCGGCCGCGGCGGTCAGGGAGGGCCCGTCACGGTAGATCCCGACACCGCTCTCCATCGCGTTCTGCATCGCCGTACGGATGTCCGCGATGCGGTCCCGGCCCTCGGCGTGGAGGGCCACGAGGCCCTCCAGTCGCCGCTGTTCGTCCTGTGCCTGCGCGAGGACGGCGGCGCCGGGACCGGATCCCGCGTTCGCCGCGGCGGACTCGGCCGCGGCACGGCCCGCGCGGGCGCCGAAGACCAGCAGCTCGGGCAGGGAGTTGGAGCCCAGTCGGTTGGCTCCGTTGATGCTGACGCAGGCCACCTCGCCCGCGGCATACAGGCCGTCGAGGCCCGTGGCGCCCTGCAGGTCGGTGTGGACGCCCCCCATCATGTAGTGGACGACCGGCCGCACCGGGATCAGCTCCCCGACCGGGTCGATGTTCTGGTACCGGAGGCACAGTTCCCGTACGAAGGGCAGCTTCGTGTCGATGAGGTCCGCGCCGAGGTGGCGCAGGTCCAGGTGGACGACGGGACCGTGCGGCGTGGGGACGGTCCGGCCCTTGTCGAGCTCGTGCACGAACGCCTGCGACAGCCGGTCGCGCGGTCCCAGCTCCATGCTGCGCAGCACCGGCCCCGGTTCCGGCGTGCCGAGGTCGTAGTCCTGGAGATAGCGGTAGCCGTCCTTGTTGAGGAGCCAGCCGCCCTCGGCGCGCGCGGCCTCCGTGATCAGAATTCCGGTGAACGGCAGGCCGGTGGGGTGGTACTGGACGAACTCCATGTCCTTCAGCGGCGCGCCCGCCCGGTACGCCAGGGCCATGCCGTCGCCGGTCTTGATGCTGGCGTTGGTGGTGAACGGGTAGACCCGCCCGCAGCCGCCGGTGCACACGACGACGGCGCCCGCCGTGATGGCCTCGACCCGGCCGGTGGCCAGCTCGACCGCCACGACGCCGCGGACCCTCCCGTCGTCGACCAGCAAGGTGGTGACGAACCACTCGTCGTAGCGCACGATGTCCCGATAGGACAGTGCCGTCTGGAACAGGGTGTGCAGGAGATGGAACCCGGTCTTGTCGGCGGCGAACCAGGTGCGCTTCTTCTTCATGCCACCGAACGCCCGTACGGCGATGCGCCCATCGGGTCGGCGGCTCCAGGGACAGCCCCAGTGCTCCAGCCGGAGCAGCTCGCGCGGCGCCTCGGCCACGAACGCCTCGACGGCGTCCTGGTCGCACAGCCAGTCCCCGCCGGACACGGTGTCGTAGGCGTGCTCGTCGAGCGTGTCGCCCGCGCCCGCGACGGCGGCGGCCCCGCCTTCGGCCGAGACCGTGTGGCTGCGCATCGGGTAGACCTTGGAGATGATCGCGACGCTCAGCCTGGGATCGGTCTCGGCGACGGCGATGGCTGCGCGCAGCCCGGCACCTCCGCCGCCGATCACCACGACGTCATGGGAAGCGGTCATGTCACCACCCGATGTCACCACTCCGACGCCACCGTCCCGGGCGCCGACGCCACGGTCCCGGGGTGCGCACCCCGTCCCGGTGCGCGCGCTCGATCAGGCTTCGCACTCGCCGCTGTGCTCGTCCTGCAGAAGGACCCCGTCGTGACGGACGGTCCTGACGCGCACGCTGCCGTCGTGGAACTCGCGCCGGACCCGATGGCACCCACAGGCGTACCTCACCTCGTCGATGACCAGGCCCGCGGCGTCGTCCTCCTGATAGCGCAGCCCGTCGACGATCCGGCCGCACGGAGCCCGCTCCTCGGTGAAGTCGATGGTGTTGCCGACCATCGCCGCCTCCTCGACGACCGCGGCCCACGCCACCCGCGCGCTCATTGCGAGCGTACCGCCGGTGGACCGCCCGCGCAGACCCAGCGCCCGGGGCCACGTACGGGCCCGGGGCCACCGCTGCCCCCTCCGGCCGCGCTCTGGCTCGGACGGCGGCGCCGTAGAGCCGTCGGTGACGACGGACGCCCAGCATCACCACCTGCGATTCCGAGATCACCGTGCGTGCCATGGTCGCCCGTGCCCGACGCGCTCCCCCACCGACTGGGAACGCCCGGCGTCCTCCGGGGAATTCCGGGACGCCCAGGTCCGGATGACTGACCGGCTCCTCGCCGGGAACCCGGTAGAAGGACTGCGGGACCTCGTCGCGAGGGACGTCGGCGCGATCGGCCGACCGGTCCCCGGGAACCCACCCACCGACCGACGAGGATCACATCAACCCGGGCGCGGAGCACACCATGCCCACAAGGATCCTGCTCGAAGGGCGTCCCGGCGTGGGCAAGACGAGGGCCGTCTGCCGCCTGGCCACGCTGGTGCGCACCCGTGAGGTCGTCGGCTTCACCACGGAGGAGATCCGGCACGGCGGCACACGCGTCGGTTTCGCGCTGGAGACGCTGACGGGCCGACGCGCCGTGCTCGCCCACGTCGACTTTCCGGGACCCCCGCGGGTCGGACGGTACGGAGTCGACCTGGGCGTCATGGAACGGCTGGCGCTGCCGGCGCTGGAGTGGGTGGCGACGCGCCCGGCGCCCGGGCCGCTGGTCCTCGTCGACGAGCTCGGGCGGATGGAGCTGGCCTGTGCCCCGTTCCGGGACACGGTCGGGTCTTCTTCCAAGCGGACTTCGACGTCGTGGCCACCGTACACGTGCATCGCGACCCGTTCACCGACGCGCTCAAGGGCCGCCACGACATGGACGTCGTGCCCATCACCCCGGCGAACCGCAACGTCCTCCCCGAGGAACTGGCACGACGGCTGGGACCCTGAGCGCGTGCGCGAGCCCCGCCGGCCGCCATCGTCGCCACCGGACCCACGCCGGACGGCGCAATCCCCGGCGCGCGGTCTGTTCGCCTGGCGCCCACCCTGGCATCGTGGCGTGTTCATGCCCTTCCTGGGGTGGCCGGCCCTTCCGTCACGACGTGAGAACCTGCACGTCACAGGCCATGGATGGGGTTTTCGACACTCGCAGCGTTGTGGTCCCTGGCAGGCGTCCGTCACTCCCGTCGACAGCCGCCCAGGCCAAGGCGTGGCCGAAGCTGCTGAGGGCGCAGTGCACGGCCATGGGCGCAATCAGGCTGCCGGACCGGCGGCGCAGTTCGCACAAGAGCACGGCGGCGATGCCCGTTCCGACGACGGCGGCCGCGACGGACCGGATGACGCCGGCCGTCCCGGCACCGAAGACGGCTTCGGCCGCGGTGTTGGCTTTGGTGAGTCCCCGCGACGGCGGCACATGCCAGAAACCGAAGAGAGTGGACGAGATCGCCGTGGCCCATTGGGGGCCACGAAGTCGGGTGATCAGGGTCCACAGGACGCCACGGAAGCCCACCTCCTCCAGCAGCACCGTGCCGAACGGCACGCGTACCAGAAGCCGGAACAACTGCTTCGCGGCAGAAGGACCGGCGGCGCGCTTGTCCTTGAAGGCCTCGTGGGTCAGCGGCAGGTGCCACGCGAGGAGGTAGACGGCGAGGACGGCCCCGGCCAGGACGAGGCCGCAGTCCAGGCCACGCTGCATCGAGGCT
>NZ_JBSFJX010000339.1:0-5472 GCF_053598275.1 Streptomyces sp. NPDC001156
TACCACCTGCCCAGGCACAGACACCAACCCGAAACCCGCTCAAAAACCCGTCAGAAGATCCACTTCAGGCCACGTCGGTGGATCAAGGCTAAGCCGCGGTGTCTGTGATGAGGACGGCGGCGGTGACCGGGCCCGGGATGTCAGTGGTGGATGCGTCGGCCACGGCGGCCCGGACGGCGCGGGCGACTTCCAGTGGATGGTGTCCGGGGGCGACCGCGAGCTGGACCTCGATGTGCCGGCCGGGTGGATCGTCATGGTCCTCCACCTTGAGCGGGCGGCTTCCCAGCACGGCGGTGAGGCGGGCGACGCCCGGAACACCCGCCGCGACGTCCGCCAGCGCGCCGACGGGCCCCCGCACGGATCCTGTTCCGGTCACCGGGGGTGAGCTTCGCGCGGCTGCAGCTGCCGGCGCCGGCCTCATGGACCTCGCCGCGGTCCGCGACTCCACGCCTGCCTCCGGGACCTCATGGAGATCCGTGACGTGCAAGTCAGCTGTCACGGTGGCCAGGCCGAGCCGTTCAGTGGCCGCGTTGAGCAGTGCGCTCCTCAACTGGTCGGCGGTCTCGGGCAGCGGCTGCCCCAGGGATGCTGTGAAGGCGGCTTCGATCCTGAGCGGGCCAGGCGGTAGCGCGCCGGCCGGCGGACGGACGGCCGGCTCGGACACGGGCTCGAGCGGTGCCGCCCCGATACGCAAAGACTCAAGCCGAACACCGGGAATCTCAGCGGCAGCGCGCCCGAGGGCCCGGGCGGCCGCTTGCTCGGTGATCCACGTCCCGTCATCGGGCCCGCCGAGCGGGAGCAGCCGACCCAGGTAGAGCTGGTGCCGTACCGCCTGTGTCCACGCTTCGGTCACCGGCCTCTCACCCTCTTTCTCGCATAGGAGCGGTTCTCTTCCCGCCCTTTCCTGCATAAGGGTTCTCTTCCCGCCGCAATGCGGCCGGAGTGTCGGCGTGGGCTCCGGGCAGGGACGCTCGGGCCACTCGTTGGACCACCTCGCCTCAAAGTCCTCATTTTAGGCATAACATACTAATAAGAATATAATGTTAGGCGCACGGCGGGCTTCTGAAGGTAGGAATGCCCTTTCGCCCGCTCGATGGGATCCATGCGGGAGCGGATGCCTGGCACCGGTAGTGGCAAGTCCGTCACCCGCGGGGTCAGTGTCGAGGCGACGGCACCCCGGGGGCGGCCGCGGGCGCTACGAAGGTGATCGACGGATCAGGCCGGTCGGCGCACCGCTTCTGGTCGGCGCGGCGGATTCTTCCCGCGCCCTTGGCGGCCCCGCTGTCGGCCGCGGCCATCGGACTGCTCCTGTACGACGTGGTCTCGGTGCGGGCAGGCCGGTCTGCGATGCGCTGGCGGCGGCGGCTCGCTGAGGAACTGGCCACACGGCCACTGGATGACGCCTGGATGATCGTCGGGGCCGCAGTGGCGATGGCCCTCGGCCTGTGGCTTTTCCTGCTGACAGTGACGCCGGGACTGCGCAGGCATGCTGCCCATGCGGCAGCCCGCCCATATCCCCCGGACAGAGGAGGTCCGCGCCGGGCTCGACCGCCACGCGGCCGCCCTGGTTCTGCGCGACCGGGCCATGCAGGTGCCTGGTGTCCAGTCGGCACGGGTCGCTGTCGGCCGCCGGAAGGTCAAAGCCCGGGCAGGGGCACATTTCCGCGATCTCGAGGAGGTCCGCGCCGACCTGGACGCCACGCTGGGGGAAGCCGTGACCTCCTTGCGTCTCGCCCGGCAACCCAAGTTGGCCGTGCGCGTCCGGCGCCCGAAGAAGGGCTGAGGTGATCCTGATGCTCAAGACAGTGAACCGGGTGCTGCTGGGGCTTCTCGGGCGTTCGCCCTGGGTGGCGGCGTGCTGCTCGGCGGGCTGGATCTGCAGCGCCACTGGGATTTCGGCATGCCGCGCTGGTGGCCCTTCCGTGGGCCGGACCGCGCAAGCCCTGGACGGGGTCTCGCCTCATGTCCGGCTGACGGGCCGACGTACTGCTCCCACCGCACACGTGCGGCTGCTGTTGGAGCCTCACGCGGATCCGGCGCGGACCCTGGGGCAACTGAGCCAGGAAACCTCGAAGACACCGGCCTTGGTTGTCGTCGGCATCATCCTGAGAACCCTGGGTCGGTGGGGCACGCCGTCGGCGGACGCCGTCACTACTGGTAGCGGCCTTGTGCGCCGGGGTCGTCACGTACCACTCCTCGGCCGACGCGACATCGAGCACAGGCACAGCGTGTCCCGCCGTAGCCGAGAGACCACGCAGATCCCGCACGGTTCCTTCCCAGGAGGCATCCCGGAATGGTCCTCTTCCTGACCCTGCTCATCGCCGGAATCGCTCTGGTCGCCATCGGCGCGGCCGTCGACGGCATGCTCTACCTGATGTCCATCGGCGTACTACTCCTCATCGCCGATCTGCTCTACCTGGCCGCCCGCTCCATCTGGCGCTCCACCCGGCACCCGGCCCGCTGACGGGCACGGCGAGACCGAACTCCACCTGACCGTCCGTGCCCACCCGCACGGACTGCCGCTCGACGCGCCTGCCGTGCCACACCCCCATCGGCAGGCGTCGACCGCGACGGACGACCTGAGCCGCACCTGCGAACGAGGCCTCGCCGACGTGGACCTGCTGACCATCCCGGTCACCGGAGTCGACGGTGACGAGGTCCACGTTCCCGCCGCCGGCATCCCGTGGTTCCTCACCCTCTTCGGCCGCGACTCCCTGCTCACCTCCTACTTCCTCCTGCCCTACCGACCCGACACGGCCGCCGCCACACTGAGCGCCCTCGCCGCCACCCAGGGGCAACGCTACGACACCTTCAGCGGCGAACAGCCCGGACGCATCGTCCACGAGACCCGCCACGGCGAACTCGCCCACTTCCGACAGGTCCCCTACGGCCGGTACTACGGCGCCGTCGACGCCACACCGCTCTTCCTGGTCCTGCTCCACGCCCACTTCGAGACAACCAACGATCGCTCCCTCGCCCTGCGCCTGGAGCGCCACGCCCGCAAGGCCGTGGATTGGATGCTCACCGACGGCGGCCTGGAAAGACACGGCTATCTCGTCTACGCCCCGGACCCCGGCGGGCTGGTCAACCAGAACTGGAAGGACTCCGCAGGCGCCATCTGCTTCACCGACGGCACCCAGGCAAAAGGCCCCATCGCAGTCTCGGAAGCCCAGGGCTACGCCTACGACGCACTCCAGCGCACAGCAGAACTGGCCCACAAGATCTGGCAGGACGAGCCATACGCGCACCGGCTGCGTGACGCCGCCGCTCGACTGCGCAGCCGCTTCACAACGGACTTCTGGATGCCGCAAGCCGACTTCCCGGCTCTCGCCCTGGACGGTGACGGACGCCAGGTCGACGCCCTGGCCTCGGACGCCGGCCACCTGCTGTGGTCCGGCATCCTCGACACAGAGCACGCCCGCCGGGTCGGCCAACGCCTGCTGGAACCAGACTTCTTCTCCGGCTGGGCGATCCGCACTCTGGCCGCCGGACAGAAGCCATACCACCCTCTCTCCTACCACCGCGGCAGTGCCTGGCCCCACGACAACGCCATCATCGCCCTGGGCCTCGCCCGCTACCAGCTCACCCACGAGGTCGACACCGTCACCGACGGCCTCATCGCGGCAGCCGCCCACCACGGCTACCGCCTCCCCGAGGTCATCGCCGGCTACGACCGCTCCGCCACCACAGGACCCACTCCCTACCCGCATTCCTGTTCACCCCAAGCGTGGGCAGCCGCAGCACCACTGGCCCTGCGCACGGCACGACAACAGGTACAGAACGAACCACGCCCCTGAACACCGGCCCCCCAGGCTGGGGGCCACCTCGCTCGCCGGGCCCACCGCGGGCCAGGCAGACTGCAGCAGCCACAGGCGGTGCTGCTGCTGAAGGGCCTGAATTGATCCAATAAGAGTCTGCCAAATGCTCCTGCACCGGACCGTGCCGACGGTGCCACACATACGACCTAAGGATTGCTCTCATGGAGTACCGTCATCTCGGCCGCAGTGGCCTGGTCATCAGCGAGATCGCCTACGGCAACTGGCTGACCCACGGCTCGCAAGTGGAGGCGGAGGCGGCCACCGCATGCGTGCGCGCGGCGCTGGACCTGGGCATCACCACCTACGACACAGCCGATGCCTACGCCGGGACGCGTGCCGAGGCGGTCCTAGGCGACGCACTGAAGGGCGAGCGCCGCGAGGGACTGGAGATCTTCACCAAGGTCTACTGGCCGACCGGACCGGGTCGCAACGACCGGGGCCTGTCACGCAAGCACCTCATGGAGTCGATCGAAGGGTCGCTGCGACGCCTAGGGACCGACTACGTGGACCTGTACCAGGCACATCGATACGACGTGGCCACGCCCCTGGAGGAGACGATGGAGGCGTTCGCCGACATCGTCCACTCCGGCAAGGCCCACTACATCGGCGTCTCCGAGTGGCCCGCGCAGCAGATCCGGCGCGCTCACGCGCTCGCACGGGAACTGCGTATCCCTCTGGTGTCCAATCAGCCCCAATACAACGCCTTGTGGCGGGTCATCGAGGGAGAGGTAGTGCCTACCTGCGAAGAACTGGGCATAGGGCAGGTGGTCTATTCGCCGATCGCGCAGGGTGTGCTGACGGGCAAGTACGAGCCCGGTCGCCAGCCTCCGCAGGGCTCGCGGGCCACCGATGACAAGGGCGGCGCCGACATGATCGCGCGGTGGATGCGCGATGAGGTGCTGGAGGCCGTTCAGCAGCTCAAGCCACTGGCCGCCGAGGCCGGGCTGTCCCTCGCCCAACTGGCCGTGGCGTGGGTGCTGCAGAACTCCAACGTCTCGGCCGCCATCATCGGAGCCTCGCGCCCGGAACAGGTCGAGGAAAACGCCAAGGCCTCCGGCGTCGTGCTGGAGGCAGACCTCATGGCCCGCATCGACGAGGTCCTCAAGCCCGTTGCGGTCACCGACCCCAAGCGGGTCCACGACAACGTGCCGGCACACCGCCCTTGAGCCGCTAGCCTGTGCTCAGCGGCCATGAGTGGCCCGCGCAGACGGCCGAGGGCCCCGCCCCCTGATGGGGCGGGGCCTTTGTCGTCCCCAAAGGGCCTGCGGTGCTCACCGCTTCGACCCCCGCGGCCGACCTCGGGCGACTCCCCGACCCCCCGTTCCCAGGGCCTCTTGGGGCTCCTCATGGGAACGTCATGGGAACGGAAGGCGGAGTAAGACGCCGTCTCATTTGGCGTGCTGGGTAGTCTGCACTGTGTGGTGATGGTTGAGCGCATGGTGCCGGACGAGCTGTGGGAGCTGTTCCAGCGGGTGGTGCCACCTGCTCCGACCCGGCCGCAGGGCGGTGGCCGGCGCCGGTACGGGGACCGCGAGGTCCTCGCGGCGATCATCTTCGTGGCCACGACGGGCTGCACCTGGCGGCAGTTGCCGCCGGTCTTCGGCCCGTCGGGGCCGACCGCGCACCGGCGCTTCACCGAGTGGACTGCCGCCCG
>NZ_JBSFJX010000340.1:0-5407 GCF_053598275.1 Streptomyces sp. NPDC001156
CCCGCGTGGCACGTCCCTCCGGACGCTGGTCGACCGGGCCGCAAGACCCGACCGAGGAGGGTGCCCGACGTCGCCTGGGCGCCCGACGTGCGCGTCACACTCTGCCACAGGCTCACTACGCTTCGGTAATCCAACTGGTGAGCCTGCAAGGACTTCACGACCGAGATGCACGGCCGCCGTTCACCGCGAGACCCGCCAGATCCCGACCGAGCTGCTGGCCGAGGAACGGCCGCGGCTGCACCCGGTGCCCGAGCAGCCGCTCAACGCTGCGTACGGCAAGACCCAATGAGACGGCAAGGACCCACGATCTCGGTCGAGTCGGTCCGCTACTCGGTCCCGCACCAGCTCGTCGAGGCGAGCGCCTGGGTCCGCTTCCACGGCGACGAACTGATCGTGACCGCGATAGTCGCGGGCAACACGATCGATGTCGCCCGCCACCTTCGCTCGACGCGGGCCAGTTTGCGGAGTGCCGACGAGCACCACCCCGGCAACCCGCGCGGCGAGCGCACACCCCCGCGCGACGAACCCCGCCAAGGCCCCTTCCCGGCGATCAGCCCGGGAGCGGCGGCCTGGCCGGTCGAGCCAAGGGCGGCCGGCGTCCGCCGGATCCGGGCGAAGAGGGCCGACGCCGACGCCCTGGCGAAACTGCACAGGACCGCCGACCTCGACCGGACTCTGGGCGCCGCAGCAACGGTGAGCCGCCTCGCCGAGAGCGACCTGCGGTCGATCCAGCACCAACAAGGTGAACACGACCGGGTCGAACAGAATCGCCACCGCCAGACCCACAGCCTGCAGCCAGGCACCCCCGCCCGATCCGGGATCACCACACCGTGATCCGCGGTGGACTCAGTCGGCACCAGCGGCGGGAGCGTCCTGCCAGCCGGGCAGGGCCAGCTCGTCGTCGCGAAGCGACCAGACCGGCTGCTGTTGGGACGGCGGTCCGGCAAGGACCCGCAACTGCTGCGGGCGGTATTCGTCGCGCGCGTCCTCGACACTGAAGCCCGCCGAGGCCAACACCGTGGCCATCGCCTGCATCATCGCGGCCCCGACCGCTCTGGAGTGCCGCAGGACCGGCTCGTCCCATTGCTTCAGGCTGAACGCGCGGCTCGCGCAGGCCCGCACGCGAGGGCTTGCCTGCCAGGCCACGAACACGCCGCCTGCCGCATCGGCACCGTCGTCGATGTCAACCTCGGCGCCACCGGCCAGGACCGGGTCCAGCCCCGGGGCGAGCACGGGCAGGCCCGCGGCCGCCAGCTCGTTGCGGACCTTCAAGGCGAGCGCCTCCAGGCCCACGGACTCCTCAGCACTCACTCGTTCGAACACTCGCTCAATCTAGCCAACCGCAAAGAAAGAATCCTTGCCGACTGACACCGCAACCGCATCTGCCCGGCCCAGGCTGGCTGCCCTGACTTCCGCCGTCGCGGCCACGACCGGTGCCGCGTTCGACGATGCGATCGCCCCGACGCAGCGCCTGAAGCTGCCTCACTTCCGCCGGCCGATGGCCGTGGTCATTCCGACGGCGAAGGCCCAACGCCATTGAGCAGGAAGCCGCTCGCTCCAGCGGCGAGTGCCGCGTAGACACCGAATGACAGCCACACTCTGTCGGAGGAAAACCTCCGCCACAGCCCCGCCACCACATCAGCGGCCCCCGAGGCAGCGCCCACCGCGAACCCGGTCACCCCAAGTGCGAACGACTGAACGCGGCACGTTCCGTACCCTGGCGACATGCGCATGCGCCCCACTCTGAGCTGGACCCCCACCGAGGACCTGCCGCCAGGCACCACGAATCTCGAGCCCATCGCCGATGCCCTGAGCACCGGCGGCGTGCTGGTACTCAGTGGGGCGGGCATCTCCACGGAGTCAGGCATCCCCGACTACCGGGGCAAGGGCGGGAGCCTGGGCCGACACACCCCGATGACCTACCAGGACTTCACCGCCGGCGCCCAGGCCCGGCGCAGGTACTGGGCACGCAGCCACCTCGGCTGGCGCACCTTCGGCCGCGCCCGCCCCAACACCGGGCACCAAGCCGTGGCCGCGTTCGGGCGGCACGGCCTGCTCTCGGGCGTGATCACCCAGAACGTCGACGGCCTGCACCAGGCCGCCGGCAGTAAGGGCGTCGTGGAACTCCACGGAAGCCTGGACCGCGTCGTCTGCCTTTCCTGCGGCGCCCTCAGCCCGCGCCGTGAACTCGCCCGACGACTGGAGGAGGCCAATCCAGGCTTCGAGCCGGTAGCCGCAGGAATCAACCCGGACGGTGACGCCGACCTCACCGACGAACAGGTCAAGGACTTCCGCGTGCTTCCCTGCACCATCTGCAGCGGCATCCTCAAACCGGACGTGGTGTTCTTCGGCGAAGCCGTTCCGCCGCAACGGGTCGAACACTGCCGCAAGCTGGTCCAGGAAGCGGCCTCGCTGCTGGTCCTGGGCTCCTCACTAACGGTGATGTCCGGGCTCCGGTTCGTCCGCCAGGCGGCCCAGGCCGGGAAGCCGGTACTGATCGTCAACCGGGATCCGACCCGGGGCGACCGGCACGCCCACACCCGGGTCGCACTCCCCCTGGGAACGGCCCTCACCACCGTGGCCGGTCAACTGCGCATTTCCACCGACAACCAGACGGCGGCCCCGGTGAAGTCGTGACGGTGATGGGCATAACCGCAGTTCGCCGTACCGGCGCCTCATGTCGATGCAGAGCCTCAACACCAAGGCCGCCCCCGATCACCAAGCCCGATCCGTCCGAGCTGGCCTAATAGGGCCTGCTTCGCAAGCCGTGGAGAGTGTCGGTTCTAGGTTCTAAAGGGAGGCGTTCGTCGTAGGGTGAGAGGCTGCCGAAGGAGGCCGACGGCCGAGGGAGCCCTGTATTCGGCCGCATCTGGTGCCACCTCCAGGCACCGTTGATACCTGTTGTGCACCCCGCGACTTCGTGGCGCCATCAGGTGGAGCGGTGCCGGCCTCAGGTGGCGAGCAGTCGCCGGCAGAGGGCTTCGTCGAACGGCGGGTGCTGGTTGTCGAGCAGTGCATCGAGGAACGTGCGTTGGGCGGCGGTCAGCACACTGTCTTCGGTGAGCGGCTCGGGAAAGGCCAGATGGACGAAGGGGGCCAGATCGTGGCCGTAGTCCAAGGTGGCGGAGAGCGTGGCCAGACCCAACACGGCGGGCAGGACGGCCTCCAGATCGTCGGCCCGATCCGCGAGCGCGGCGGCGAGGTCACCGTGGAGCCGGCCTTCCTGCCCGGGCAGATGACCGGTGAACCAGCGGTCCGTCTCCTGGGGCGTTTCGAGCGCGGCGACCAGTTCGCGGATGGCGCGCGGGTCGTCGGCGAACCCGGGCGCGAGCGCGGCGCAGGCACGGACACCGGGATGCCCGTCGTGAAGGAGAGTTTCGGGGCACTGGCCCAGCTCGCCGAGCAGGCGGGCCACGGCCGCACGTTCCCTGGGCTCGGATGAGAGGGCCGCGGCGTCTTTCATGACGTCGACCAGTGCGGCCTTGCGGTCGCCAAGCGTTGGATCCTTAAGGCAATACGTCGCGACGGTCATCGCGGAGGTACGAACGGCGGACTCGGAGTCAGCGGTCAACGCACACGCGGCGTCGAAGACGTCGGCGATGATTTCTCTGCAGGCCAGCAGATCACGGGCCTCCATCGCCCGGCAGTACTCGATGTCGTCCATGGCCTCCACCAGTGCAGCGGGTGGCGGCGTACGCGTCGCCGGATCGGGGTCCAAACGCCAGTCACAAGCGCGGGCAGCATCACGGATCCGCTGGAGGTCTCCCTCGTCCCGGCCCACCGGATAGGCATCACGGAACAGGGCCTCGTCGCTTGTTTCCAGCCGGCAGGCTTGGGCGAACTCGGTCAGGTAGTCCAGCAGGGCCGCCCGAAGTGGTCGAGGACCGGGATCCCACGGAAGGATGTCATCGACCACCACGGCAGTCGCCGGATCAGCCAAGACGGCGGCCACGAGCCTGATGAACGGCCCGGTCGCCGAGAAGACGCTGCCCTGGTGCAGCATCGCGGCATCCAGGTAGCCGACCGCGCGGCTCTGTGCCTGGGAATCATCCCCGATCAGAGCCAGAAGCTGCCCGGGCGCATCCAAGGCCCGCCCATAGGCGTGGTCGAGGCCATCCCAATCGACCTGCAGCAACCTCACCTGCAAAGAATCCACCGACAGATCATGCAGCCACACCGCGCCCGACACCAGCCCGGGGCATGACGCAGGCGCGATGCTCTCGCTACTTCCCCGACTTCGGCGGTTCCCTTGAACCCGGACACGGAACTCCCCACGCCGGGCGGGTCTCTGCGTCGTACCTGGACCGAAGGCTCTTGCCATCCTGTGGTGCCGACGCTGGTCACTGCCCTGTTCTGGTGGCCCGTGGCTGCCCTCATACCGCTGACGCTTGTGCCGCAGCGGCTCACCAAAACGGCATACGCCGCTTACCGGGGGACGGCGCCACGGAGTCATGCTGTGGCGGGGACACGTTCCCGGTCAGCCCCTGGAGAGGGGCCGGTACCTCTCTTCATCGGTACGGCAGCTCGCGTCCTAGTGCCGCATCAGGCAGCGTTCGCACAGTCCACGACCTGTGCCGGTAAGAACCGTGTCACCAGCCGCAAACCACAGGCCTACTCCGCCGCCCTCACAGGCTGAGGCCCTTCGACTGCGGCCCTCACCTCGACGAGCGTGACTCGACCGCCCGCCACTTCAGACACGTACTTGTAGATCGTGCTCCTGCTCACGCCGACGCACTCGGCGATGGACGTGACGGTATCCCAGGGCGAACCAGCAGGTTCTCGGGGCGGACACCGCGCGCATAGTGGGTGCAGCACCGGGCGTGAGCAGGCGGGCGTGGAGGGGGAGAGCATGCACAGGTATGTCCACAACGAATTGACGATGGTGGTCCAGGCCGTGTGTGCCGTAGCCATCAGCGCGCCCGTGACCTTCGGCGTGCGCGGCATCCCCAACGCGGACGCCGGTCGGCCGGCCATCGCTGCCTTCATCGCGCTCAGCGTCGGAAGTACCGTGTCCGGGGTGCTCGCTTGCACCCGCTCGAGGGTGGACGGCGGGAAGTGGGACTTCGAGAGAGCGGTTGCCTTGAACCCGGACACGGTGCTTCCCACGCTGGGCGAGTCTCTCCCCCGTAGCCTGGCCCTACGATTCGTTGCCTTCCTGGTGGTGCCGACGCTGGTCGCTGCCCTGTTCTGGGAGCCCTGGGTGGCCATCATGCCGCTGGTGCTTGTGCCGGGTCGGCTCGCCAAGGCGGCATACGCCGCTTACTGGGAACGGCGCCACGGCGTCATGCTGTGGCAGGGACACGTTCCCGATCAACCGTTCCTAGTCAGTGAGCAGGAGTGAGTCTTGTACCCAATCCTGGTCAACTGGCGCATCCCGAACGGTGGTGGATGCACTGGTCTCCCGCGT
>NZ_JBSFJX010000341.1:0-5390 GCF_053598275.1 Streptomyces sp. NPDC001156
GCGGAGCCCCGGTGCGGCCGGGCGGCGTGCACGGGTGCGGCGTACGCCTCGTGCGAACCGTCCACCGCGAGCAGCGAGAGCGCGGCGACGACCTGGGTGGCGCCGATCAGCCCGCGCAGCTCGTACAGCGCGAGCGCGGCCTGGCCGAGGGTGAGGGCGTTGCTGCTGATGAGTGCGAGCGCGTCGTTATTGTCGAGGGGTTGCGGCTCGGGGGCCGTGACGATGGTTCCCTCAGCAGACGCCGTCGCGGACCCGTCCCTTCCGGACGGGTCGGGCCGGGAGGTGCCCGTCCGCCGCCAGGGCCGCTCCCCCACCAGCGCCAGGCCCGCCTGCGCCAGTGCCGCGATGTCTCCCGTTCCCACGGAACCGAACTCGTTGACGGCCGGGTGAACTCCGGCGTCCAATGCCTGGCACAAGGCTGTGATCACGCTGGGCCGCAGGCCGGCTCCTGCGGCCAGTAGCTGGTTGGCGCGTATGGCGAGCATCGCGCGGACCTGGCGGGCCGGGAGTTCCTCGCCGATGGCGCCCGCGTGGCTGCGCAGCAGGCGCAGGCCGTGGTCGGCGGCGGCCTCGGTGGGTACGTCTTCGTTCCGGTTGGCGCCGACACCGGTGGAGCGGCCGTAGACGCGCCCGGTCGCCGCGATCCGGCGGGCGGCGTCCCAGGACTCGGTCGCGCGTTTCATCGCTTCGGTGCCGGGGATCGGTCGGGCGGCCCCGTCGGCGAGGCGTACGACGTCCCCCACGCCGAGCCCGATCCCGTCGAGGACGACCGGCCCGGAGTACGCGCCTCCGGGTGCGTCCAGTATTCGAGACGACATCAGGGCAGAATCCCCCTCAATCTGGACATTCGATCTCGACTGTCGGCCAACCGTCGCCTCGGATTTACGCCGAACTGTTGACAAGTAATTCATGCACCGAGAACTCTGCATGACATTATGCAGCCGGGCAAGGGACATCTCATGATCCAGTTCGATGCGGTCCACAAGCGCTTCCCCAACGGCACGACAGCCGTCCACGATCTATCCCTGGAGATGCCCGAAGGCGGCGTCACCGTCCTCGTCGGCTCTTCCGGTTGCGGCAAGACGACCACCCTGCGGATGATCAACCGGATGGTCGAGCCCACCTCCGGCACCATCCGGGTCGGCGGCCAGGACGTCACCCAGCAAGACGCCGCCGACCTGCGCCGCTCCATCGGCTACGTCATCCAGCAGGCCGGCCTGTTCCCGCACCGCACGGTGCTCGACAACATCGCCACCGTCCCGCTCCTGCTCGGCTGGAACCGCCGCAAAGCGCGGGCCCGCGCCGCCGAACTCCTGGAGACCGTCGGTCTCGCCGCCGACGCCGGCAAGCGGTACCCCCACCAGTTGTCCGGCGGTCAGCAGCAGCGGGTCGGCGTCGCCCGCGCGCTGGCCGCCGATCCGCCGGTGCTACTGATGGACGAGCCGTTCGGCGCGGTCGACCCTGTCGTGCGCACCCAACTCCAGGACGAACTACTGCGCCTGCAGAAGGAGCTGAGCAAGACCATCGTCTTCGTCACCCACGACATCGACGAGGCCGTCCGCCTCGGCGACCAGATCGCGGTCTTCCGCACCGGCGGCCACCTCGTCCAGTGCGCCACTCCCGCTGAACTTCTCGCCCACCCCGCCGACGACTTCGTCGCCGACTTCCTGGGCGCCGAACGCGGCCTGAAGCTCCTCTCACTGAAGACGCTCGCGGACGTCCCGCAAGGCCCGGCGCCACACAACGGCACCTGGACGCTCGTCCTCGACCAGGCAAGCAGGCCACAGCACTGGAAGTCCGAGGAGGCAGAACTCCCCGTACGACCCCTCAAGGACACCGACTCCCTCCTGTCAGCCCTCAACGAGTCGATCGCCTCCCCCACCGGACTGATCGCCCGCGTCGACTCGGACGGCGTACTCACCGGCGTCTCATCGCGGGACGACATCCACGAGCACGCGGGCCGGGCCCACGCGGAAGTGAGGGTGGCGGCATGACGATCGACTGGTCGTGGATCGGCGCCCACACCGGCGAACTGACCACCCTCACCATCTCCCACCTCCAGGCCGCCCTGACCGCCGTCTTTTTCGGCCTGCTGATCTCCCTCCCGCTCGCGGTGATCGCCCACCGAATCCGCCCCCTGCGCGGCTTCCTCCTCGGTGCCTCGAACGTCCTGTTCACCATCCCGTCGATCGCGATCTTCGTGCTGCTCCTCCCGGTGAGCGGCCTGACCCGCACCACCACGGTCATCGGACTGACGGTCTACACCCTGGTCGTTCTGCTGCGGAACACGGTCGAGGGCCTCGACTCCGTCCCCGTGAAGGTGAAGGAAGCCGCGAAAGCGATGGGCACACGCCCGCTGCGCACACTCCTCACGGTCGAATTCCCCCTCGCCCTCCCCGTGATCATGGCCGGCGTCCGCATCGCGACAGTCATGTCGATCTCCCTCGTCTCCGTCGCGACGTACATCGGGGACGGCGGCCTCGGCCAGCTCTTCACGGACGGCTTCCAGCGCAACTTCCCCACCCCGGTAATCGCAGGAGTGGTCCTCACCCTCCTCCTCGCCGTCGCCGCGGACGCGGTGCTGGTGGCCCTCCAGTACGCCCTCACCCCCTGGAAGAGGCGGCGAGCCTGAGATGTACGAACTCTTCAAAAACCTCGGCACCTGGCTGGTCAGCGGATCCCAGTGGTCCGGCTCGGACGGGATCGCCCACCGCCTCGCCGAACACCTCCAGTACTCCCTTGTGGCCACGCTCATCGCCGCCGCCATCGGCCTCCCGCTGGGCCTGCTGATCGGCCACACCGGCAAGGGCGCCTTCCTCGCGATCAACCTCGCGTCCTTCGGTCGCGCCCTGCCGACCGTCGGCCTGGTCGTCCTGGTCTTCCTGGCCGGCGGCCTGTCGATGCTGCCCGTGTACGTCGCCCTCGTCGCCCTTGCCGTCCCGGCAATCGTCACCAACACCTACGCGGGAATGACAGCCGTCGACCCCGACGTGAAGGACGCCGCGCGCGGCCAAGGCATGCGCGGCCACCAGGTCCTCTTCCAGGTCGAACTGCCGCTCGCGCTCCCCCTGATCATGACGGGCCTCCGCCTGGCCCTGATCCAGGTCGTCGCGACCGCGACCATCGCCGCGTACGTCTCATTCGGCGGCCTGGGCCGCTACGTCTTCGACGGCCTCGCCCAGCGCGACCTCGTCCAAGTGCTCGGCGGCGCGGTGCTGGTCGCCATGGTCGCCGTCGTCCTGGACGTGACCCTCGCCGGCCTCCAGCGCTTCCTCTTCCGCCACCGCACCGCTTAGGGAACTCCTGACATGAACCGACGTACTGTCCTCGGTGGCCTGTTCGCCGTCGCCTCCGTCCCCGCCCTCTCCGCCTGCGCGAGCGGCATCACCTCCCTCGACAGCCAGGGATCCGGCACCGGCGGTGGCGGATCCAGCAAGGGCGGAATCACCGTCGGCACGGCCAACTTCACCGAGAACCAGGTCCTCGGCTACCTCTACGCCGCGGCCCTTCAGGCGGCCGGTGTGAAGGTGACCGTGCGCCCCAACCTCGGCACCCGCGAGATCGTGATCCCCGCCCTCAGAAGCGGCGACATCGACCTGCTGCCCGAGTACCAGGGCGCCCTCCTCAACTACCTCGACCCGAAGGCCACGGCGAGCGAGCAGGGCGCGATGCAGAACGCCCTCACCCTCGCCCTACCCACCGGCCTCCAAATCCTGCCCTACGGCATGGCGGAGGACTCGGACGCCTTCGTCGTCACCCGCGAGACCGCGAACAAGTACGGCCTGGCCTCCCTGGCCGACCTGAAGAAGCAGAACGGCAAGCTGGTCATCGGCGCCGCCCCCGAAGTAAAGAAGCGCCAGGTCGGCGCACTCGGCCTCAAGGATGTGTACGGCGTCGAGTTCAAGGAGTTCAAGTCGCTGGACTCCGACGGCCCGCTGGTCAAAGGCGCCCTGAAAAAGGGCGATGTGGACGTGGCGAACCTCTTCACCACCGACACCGACATCAAGTCAAACGACTGGGTGGTGCTGGCCGACCCCCTGCATCTGATCCCCAGCCAGCACATCGTCCCGCTCATTGCCGACCGCAAGGCCGACGACACCGTCCGCAAGGCGCTCGCCCGGCTCGGCAACGTCCTGACCACCGCCGACCTCACAGAGCTCAACAGCCTGGTCGACAACGACAAGAAGGACCCGCAGGACGTCGCGAACGCGTACGCGAAGCGGCACGGGCTGGTGAAGTAGGCCAACCCAGGACCGGCCATGACGGCGATTCTCCATGGTCGCAGAGGTCGAACAGCGCTCCGGGTACGCCGTGGACAGCCACCCTTGCGGTCGGCGATCAGGCGCCCGACAAGCATCGCAGGAGGACGCTCACGAACAAGCCGTCACACCAGAGCCAACGCCAACCCACCAGCATGCACGGTCTCACGATCCTCACCTGGTTCTGGCGAAAGACGGCAGGCATGCGGGATATCAGCCGAAGGAGTCTGCCAGGGGCGGGACTCAGGGGCGCGGCGATCTAGCGCCCCAGGCCATCGCCCTCAGGAGGCCCCCCGTCCCAGGGCAGACCACGGGCCGCGGTCGGCTGTTAGGCGGTTGGTGTCGGGGTGGTGGTGCGACGGAGCTGGGGCAGGCAGATGATCAGTCCGCTGAGCAGGCCGAGGGCGCCGAAGAGCCAGTAGGCGTTGTGGAAGGCGTTGAGTGCGGTACCGGCCCCGGGTGTACCGACGATGGCGGCGAAGAGACTGACGCCGAGGACAGCGCCGAGCTGGCGAAAGCTCTGATTGATCGCGGAGCCGACGGCGAACTGGGCAGGCGGCAGTGGCTGGGTGGAGGCGACGGACAACGTGGGCAGATTGATGCCGAGGCTGATTCCGGTGACCGCCATGACGGGCAGCCAGAGGGCGGCCCAGTGCGTGTGGGTGGAGAGCGCCACTGCGAGGGCGCTCTGGGCGAGGGCGAAGAGGACGGCCCCGGTGAGGAACACGATTTGGTGTCCGTGTTTGTGCACCATCCGGGTGGCCGGGCGGGCGGTGATCATCGTCATGACCGGGTTGGGCAGGCAGGCCAGGGCAGCGATCAGCACCGAGTAGTGCCACACCGTCTGCAGGAAGATGAAGTTGCTCAGGAGCACGGCGAAGAACGCCAGACCGAACACCAGCGAGGCCACGTTGACCAGCCGGAACTGGTGGACCTTGAACAGCGCCAGGTCCACCACGGGCCGGGCCGCGGTGCGGGTGCGCCACACGAAGACCGGCAGTAGTACGACGGCGACGACGAAGGCGGCGATCACCCCGGGGCTGGACCAGCCCCAGCTCGGGCCCTCGACGATGCCCAGGCTCAGCGCGGCGGGAATCACCGCGATCAGCACCGCCCCCAGCGGGTCGGGGA
>NZ_JBSFJX010000342.1:0-5353 GCF_053598275.1 Streptomyces sp. NPDC001156
ATACCACCTGCCCAGGCACAGACACCAACCCGAAACCCGCTCAAAAACCCGTCAGAAGATCCACTTCAGGCCACGTCGGTGGATCAAGGCTAAGGTCGGCTGCCATGGGCATCGTGGAATCCGTCAACATCGGCAGCAGCCGGGTCGCCGCGCGCTCGGGCGTCGGGCGCACCGGCATCGACAAGCGGCCCGTCTCCCACCCGGTCGCCGTGTCGGCACCCGGCCCCCAAGGAGTCAGCGGGATGGCCGGTGACTCCGTCTGCGACGCACGCTTCCACGGCGGCGACCACCAGGCCGTCTACGCCTACGCCCGCGAGGAGCTGGACCGGTGGGAGCAGGAGCTCGGACGGGAGCTCCCCGCCGAGCGCCTGCATAAACTCCTCGCGGCCTGATCAACACGACCACGTGTTGCGACGACCCCTAGAAAGCGCCGTGTGTGGTGCCGGGCCTCCGCTGGAACGGGGAGGTTAGGGCGTGCAGATAATCAACACGCATTTTTGATCTTGGGTCCGGGTGCTGCCTGCCCTCCAGGACCTTGGCATTGAACTGCAGGCTGAAGCCTGCCTCGGGCAGCAGGGTCGCCGATGGTGTCCGCGCTGCCCCAGTGGCCCTGCTGGGTGAGCTCGGCGGCCAGCTGCCTGGTCGACTTCACCGTCCAGCGCAGCGGTGACATCGGGTCCCCGCGTTCTTCCAGCTCGACCAGGGAGCAGTGCCGGCCGTAGTCCCCGATCCAGATCGGCCTGACGTTTGCGGCCTCCGCCGGGCTTGCGCCCCCGCCCGAGCAGCTCCTCACCGCTCTCCAGATCGCCGCCCCGGACGGAATCCTCCAGCCGGGCTGAACGTCCCCGACCCACTGTTCTCCCGCTCGCCGTACGCCTTCAACGTCGACGCGACCACGACGCCCAACTGCTCGGCGAGTGAGTCGACCACCTCCGGCGGCACGTCCGTCGGATCGTCCAGGAACACCCCGAGGAATCGCACCGTGGTCATCTGCACCGCGAATTCAAGTCAGTTGTGGGCCCGGTCGCTTCGGCTCGGTCAACGCCCGGTCCGCGTCGTCCGGGAAGAAGAACCGCTCCAACTCCGTACGGGACGGCCCCCCGTCGTACGCCGCACACTTCTCGGCTTGCTCATCCGTCAGAAACGACCCGCACCCCGGACCTCCAGACAGTCAGTGATCAACACGACCGCCGAAGGGTCCGCCCCACCGAACCCCAGCCCCCTGATCGGTCGACAGGGCGGCGGCCAGCGGGCGGATCTTGACGTCGGGGGGCTCCGCGACGAGTGGGCCCATGCGGTCCGTACGCCGGCTGACCGCGACCACGTCGTAGCCCCCGCTGGCCAGGTACCGGGTGAAGGTTCTGCCGATGCCCGATGTGGCCCCGGTGACCAGTGCGATCCTGCTGTTCATCGCTGTTCCTGCCGGCTCGGGAGCATCGCGAGGGCCTGCGAGCGCTGAGCCACCAGTTCGTCATATGTGCCGTCGCGCTCGGCCCACCGGTGCACCAGGACGCGATCGACGAGGATCTCGCGCGGAGTGGGCTCGGTCCCCAGCAGGTCCATCACCTCGGTGGCGAAGTCGTCGAGCGGCAGCGCGTGCGGGTTCACCTTTTCCTGTCCTGCCGTGGCGACGGCCGGGGGGACGAGCTCGACGACGCCGACACCGGTGCCGTCTAGCTGCGCGCGCAGTGCCTCGGAGTAGGCGTGCACCGCGGCCTTCGAGGCGGCGTAGCTGGGCATGGGCGGGAAGGGCAGGAAGGCGATGCCGGAGGTGACGGTGATGAAGGTGCCGGCACCCCGCCGGACCAGGTGCGGGGTGAAGGCGTCGATGACCCGGATGGTGCCGAGCAGGTTGGTGTCGATCGTCGTTGCTGCCACCTCGAAGTGCGCCGGGTCGCGCAGGTCCTCCAGGAGCATGACGCCCGACATGGTCACCACGGTGTCCAGGTCGGGGTAGCCGGCGAGCACGGTGTCACGAAAAGACGCGACGGAGGCACTGTCGGTGACGTCGACGCTGATCGTGCCGAAGCCTTCTTCGGAGAGTTCCGAGAGTGCCTCCGGGCGACGGCCGCCGACGGCCACGGTGCTGCCCGCCGCAGCGAACCGGCGGGCCAGCTCTCGCCCGATACCCGAGGTTCCGCCGACGATGAGAACGGTGCGGTTGGAGAGATCCACGAGATCTTCCCTTCAAGTCCAGGGCGCCGACGGCGTTCAGGCCCGCGGCGCAGACAGTGATGCTCTCTGTCTCTTTCGAAACGGTGTCATCGCAGTCTTGACGGCATCCGCCGGCTGTGGCAGTGCCCCCGTCTTCCCTGGTCCTGCCAGGGCCCCCTCTGAAACGCGCGCACCGCATTACGGTGTCGGTATGAAGGATGAGGAATCCGACAACCGGCTCGGCAGCTACCTTCGCGCCCGGCGTGAGCTGGTCTCCCCGGCACAGGCAGGGCTCCCGTCCGGCGGCATCCGCCGCGTCCCCGGCCTGCGCCGTGAGGAAGTCGCCCTGCTCGCCGGAATCAGCCCCGACTACTATCTGCGTCTGGAACGGGGCCGCGACAAGAACCCCTCACCCCAGGTACTCGAATCACTCGCGCGCGTCCTGCAGCTCGACGACATCGAGCGGACGTATCTGCTCGGCCTCGCGGCGGCACGCCCCAGGGCGCCGCGCCGCAAGCGGCCCGAGCACGTACCGGCGCGGGTGCACGAGTTGCTCGCCCACCTTCAGATCCCCGCGTTCGTCGAAGGGCGCGCGTTCGATGTCCTGGCCTCCAACCCCATGGCCGTCGCACTCTCCCCCCGCCTGCGGCCCGGCCAGAACCGGCTTCGTTCTCTCCTCCTTGATCCCGAGGAACAAGCCTTCCACCAGGACTGGGCGAAAGCCACCGCCGATTTCATCGCCGCCCTGCGCACCACCATCGGGGACGACACCGACAACCCCCGGTTCGTCGAGCTCGTCGGAGAACTCGCCCTGTCCAGTCAGCGGTTCCGTACCCTGTGGGCCCGCCACGACGTCCGCAGTCTCGACGGAGGCACGATCACGGTCCACCACCCCGTCGTCGGTGAACTACGCCTCCATCGCGACAAACTCGCCATCGGCGACGTCATCCTCGTCGTTTACTACCCCGACAAGGGCAGCGACAGCGACGAGAAACTGCGGCTCCTCGCCGCACTCTCACACACCGAGTCCGCCGACACAGCACACGGCAGACCGGCGGATGACCCGCTCCCAAAGACACCCTGACGAACAGCCACCGTCCCCGCGTCGCAACCAGAACGCCCGCACCCTTCCGCACTGGCCGCACCGCCGGACGATCTGCGAGTTCGCCGGCACCCGCCCAGCCACCTCACGGTAGGTGCCCATCCAGCAGTGCGGCCCGCGCCGCCAGGTGCTCATCCGCCCCGGCGGGCAGGCATGGGCGCTGACTGAGGTGGCTCGGGTGGTGGCCGAAGCCGACCCGGACTGGTGCAAAGGGTGCTCGAAGTGCCCATGGCCTCTGACCCAGGAGGGTGATCAATCGCCGGCCGCCGCTGCTTACCGGGTGCGCTCAGTGCGGTCGTCGTACTCCCCGCGGGCGGTGATGACTTCCTCGATGTGCCGCACCGACCACTCCGTGAGCGCCTTCAGCGGTTCCCGCAGCGTCTGGCCTAGGACGGTCAGTTCATACTCCACGTGCGGCGGCACCTCTGGGTAGACGGTCCGGCTGACCAGCCCGTCGCGTTCGAGGGTGCGCAGCGTCTGGGTGAGCATCTTCTCGCTCACGCCCGCCAGCGCCTGCCGGAGCTGGCTGAACCGGGAGGACCCGTTCCGGCCGAGCTCGCCCAGCACGAGGACCGCCCACTTGCTGCCGATCTGGTCGAGCAGGTCCCGCGACGGGCAGCCACGCTCGTACGGATCGAATGACGATATGGGCCCGGTCACGTTCTCGACGGCCGCCATACGTCTCACCTCAATGCTTTCGCTCGGGTAAGTACCCTACCAAGAAGTTGCTACTTCCCAACAGAGAGTGTGCAGGCCACCCTGAATTCCATCCCGCCGCGGACGAACCGCGACAGGCGCGCGAGGCACGCGCGGAAGGAAGGAATGACCATCATGTCGATCGTCGTCACCGGAGCCACCGGCCAGCTGGGCAGACTCACCGTCGAGGCGCTGCTGCGGCGTGGGATCCCGGCCGCGGACATCATCGCGACCGGCCGGGACATCGCCGGGATCAAGGACCTGGCCGACCGAGGCGTCACGGCACGCCGCGCCGACTTCGCGGACACCGACAGCCTGGCCGAGGCCTTCGCGGGGGCGGACAGACTGCTGCTGATCTCGGCCTCGGTCCCCGTGGACGAACGGGTCGCCAACCACCGCCGCGTGATAGACGCCGCGGTGGCCGCGGGCGTGTCGCTGGTGGCGTACACGAGCACGACGCACGCGGATACGGCCACCACCATCATCGGCGCCACGCACGGCGAGACCGAGGAGTACCTGCGGAACCGCGGAATCCCCAGCATGCTACTACGCAACGGCTGGTACCTGGAGAACTACACCAGCCAACTGCCGCAGATCCTGCAGAACGGCGCCGTCGTCGGCGCCGCGGGCGAGGGGCGGATCAGCGCCGCGTCCCGCGCCGACTACGCCGAGGCCGCGGCGGTCGTCCTCACCGCCGAAGGCCACACCGGCGCCGTGTACGAGCTCGGCGGCGACGAATCCTTCACGCTGACCGAACTCGCCGCCGCGATCTCCGCTGCGGCCGGGAAACAGGTTGCCTACGCCGACCTCCCGGTGACCGAGTTCGCCCAGGTACTGGCCACCGCAGGCCTACCCGCCGAGCTGGCGGACGTCCTCGCTGACGCTGACCTCGGCATGAGCCGCGGCGAGATGTACACCGATTCCGGCGACTTGCGCCGCCTGATCGGCCGCCGGCCCGTGACCCTGGCCGAGGCACTCGCGGTCGCGCCGCATTAACCCAGGGCCAGGGACTTTGCGAGGTGGCGGAAGTGGTGCCGCAGCGTGGCGTCCTCATCGAGCTCCCGGAAGTACGCCACCGTCTCTGCTCTGATGTGCTCCAGGTCAACCACGGGACCATCGTGCCAGCGAACGCACACGGTTGCGTCGTTCTGACATCCACGAGTGACATCAGCGGCGCCGGACGCCAGCACCCCTAGGCGGTCTGGCACGGCCACCGTGGCCCGGGGACTTCCCGGCAGTGTCGAGTAGCGATCGAACTCCTAAAGCGGGTGTCGCAGCTTCGAATCCTGCCGGGGGCACACGACTAACGACGTTGTGCGCGATAGTTGCGGAGCCGGCCTGGGAAGATGACAACAGCCGTGCGAGTTGGGGCTGTTGTGAGACAACTCCTCACCCGCACGG
>NZ_JBSFJX010000343.1:0-5343 GCF_053598275.1 Streptomyces sp. NPDC001156
CTACACGGCAGACTGCCCCGCGCGACCAGCACGAGCACCCGCGCACAGAATCACACCAGGCCCGTGACCTGCCACTTCACGATGCACACCACTCACTGATCCCGTGCACCGTGAGAGCGTGATCGGCGGCGGCCTCAGGGGAGTCGCCGCCGATCAGGTCCGTCAGCGCATATCTGTGAGGAGGGTGTTGAGTTCAGCCTCCTGCTGGGTCGGCGACATCGGCGGGTTCGGGTGGTCGATGCCGAAGGTCTTCAGGACCTGGTCCATCTGGGCGTCGATGAACGTCCAGCCGGTGTTGTCCAGCGGCTGCAACGAAGCCTGGTCGGCATCCCAGAGGTCTCGCAGCGACTGGGCAGCTGCGTGGGCCCCGGTCGCGTTCCCCGACCGTGCGTCCTTGAGTGAGGTCGCTGCGAGTGTCCTCAGTGCGTCGACCTTCGTGGACGGGAAGTTCTTCACGGCCTGGCCAGGGGCGAGTTGAACGGTGGAGGTGGCATCGGTCTCCGGCGCCGGTCCGACGTGCGGCTGGCTGTGCGCCCAGAACAGCAGGCCCGTGGTGGCGACGGCGAGCAGTCCGAAGCCGGCCAGCGCGACGCGCTCCCTGCGCGGGTCGCCGGTGGCGTGTGCGGCGTGGGCCGCCTCGTAGGTCTCGGTCACGTCCGGGCGTGTCACCGTCAGGTAGACCACCGTGGCCAGGATCAGGCCGAGGAAGATCAGGCTGGTGGTGAACGTGCCCAGGTCGAGACCGGTCGGGTCGCCCGGGTTCTGGGCGACCTTGGGCGAGGCGAGCCAGTCGCCGATGTTCGCGCCCAGCGGGCGGGTCAGGATGTAGGCGAGCCAGAAGGACAGCACCGGGTTGGCGCCGAACTTCCACAGCAGCGTGATCGCCGCGATGAGGCCGAGCGGCAACAGGACCGAGACTCCCGGGCTCCAGCCGGTGAGCTCGAGGGTCCAGTCGCCGGTCGCGGTGCCGAGCGCGAAAGTGACGAGAACGGCGAGCCAGTAGAACGACTCCCGCGGAAGCGTCGTGACCGAGTGGATCGAGAGGGTGCGCTCGCGCAGCCACCACACGCCGAAGACCACCGCGAGCAGCACCGAGAACACTGCGGAGCTGATCCACAGCGGCACGTTCAGCTGGTCGGTCAGGATGTCCGTGTACAAGGTGCCCGTGACACTGACAACGACCACGGTCAGCCAGTAGGGGAACGGAACGTACCGCTTCAGCCGCAGCTGGACGGCCAGGACCACCACGAACACCGCGGTGAAGATCCAGGCCGTGTTCACCAGGCCGACGCCCAGCTTCATGTTGATCCAGTCGGCGAAGCTCTCACCCACGGTGGTGCACAGGACCTTGATCACCCAGAACCAGATGGTGACCTCGGGGACCTTGTTGAGCATGAGGCGCCCGCTGCGCGTGCGTGCTTCCGTTGTCGTTGTCATGCAGGGAGGTTTACGCGGGGAACCTGCAAGCAACCTGACTACGTGCTCGCCCGCGCGGCCGGGAGTGTCACCTCGACGTGACCGCGGCCGTCCGCGATCGCGCGGACCTCCACACCGGCCGAGGCGGCGATGCGCCGGACCAAAGGCAGCCCCAGCCCATACCCTCCGCCGCCGGTCACACCCGCTTCGAAGACCCGGTCGACGTCCGCGGGATCGAACCCGGGGCCGTCGTCCAGCACATCGACCACGATGGCCTCACCCTGGTTGCGCGCGGTGATCCACACACGGGACTTCGCATGCCGCAGGCCGTTCTCCAGCAGGGGTGACAGCAGCGACACGGCGACGTCGGGCGCCACGGCCACCTCGGCCTTCGCCGGAATGGCGACCTCGACCGCGCGGCTGCCGATCGCCTGCCGCGCGGCGGAGCGCAGATCGCATCGGGTCCCGTCGTCCGTCCGTGCGCGCGCGGCGCGCAGAATCGTCGTGATCGCCGCATCGAGGCGGTCGACCTCGCTCAGCACCGCCTCCGGCGCCACCGGCTCGCCGGAAAGCTGCGCCAGCTGCGCCTCGGCCCGCAGGACCGTGAGCGGTGTCCGCAGTTCGTGCGCGATCTCGTCGGTGAGCCGGCGCTCGTCCGCCAGCGCAGTCTCGACGCGCTCCAAGAGGTGGTCCAGGGTCTGTCCCAGTTTCCCGAACTCGTCGCGAGGGACTCCGAGGTTGAAGCGGCGCCCGGGTTCGTGATGGCCCCAGTCGTCGGCGAGGGCGGCCATCTCGTGCACGACCCGCAGCGCGCGGTGTACCACGAGGTGCGCGACACCGCCGGCGAGGAGGATCGTGAGGCCGCCCAGGATCAATGACAAGGTCAGGCTGCGCTGCTCGGATGTCTCGTAGGGAGTGAGGTCCACCCGGACGATCACCATGACGTGGTGGCCGTCGATCGGGACCTTCCGCGCGTACAGAAGGTAGTCGCTGACCGACGCGGTCTGCGACCGCCCCGAGTCCGCCAGCTCCTCGACGCGATCGACCACGCTCGGCGGTACGTTCCCGTCGATCAGGCGGCCGTCGGCATACACCCAGGCGACTTCGTCCAGCGCTTCGCTGCTGTTCTCCGTGAGCATGACACGGCCGCCCTTGGCGGTGATATTCGCCGCGACCGCCTCGGCGCGGGTCCGCGCCAGATCGTGCGCGTCGGCGTCCGTCACCTGGCTCAGCAGTACGTGCGAGACCACGACCAGCACCGCGACCACGGCGGTGGCGATCAGCACAGTGAGCGCGACGACCCTGCTGCGGAATCCCGTCACTGCCATCGGTAGCCCACGCCGCGGACGGTCACCAGACGCTCGGCCACACCCAGCGGACCGAGCTTGGTCCGCAGCCGACGCACAAACGAGTCGAGGGTGTTGTCGCTGACCTGGGCTCCGTGCGGCCAGCCGGCAGCGATGAGGGCGTGGCGGCGTACCGCGTCGCCCTGCGAGGCGATAAGCCTGCCCAACAACCGAAACTCGGTCGGCGTCAGGCTCTCGCTTGTCGAACCGTAGATCACGACATGTTTCGCCGGATCGAGAACGACGCCACCTGGTGGGGTCGTCGCGGTTGTTCTGCGTAGCAGGGCGCGGACCCTCACCAGCAACTCCGGGACATCGAACGGTTTCGTCATGTAGTCGTCGGCTCCCGCCTCGAAGCCGCCCACCTTGTGATGCATGCCATCCAGAGCGGTGAGCATTAGCACCGGGGCATCAACGCCACGTGCCCGCAGCGCCAAGCAGACATCGCGGCCATCAGCGTCCGGGAGCCCTAGATCCAGGACGATCAGGTGAGGGACCGGCTCAAGCTGCCGCAGCAGGCTGTCCGCCGTAGAAGCGACTGCGACCGTATGGCCGTCGTGCTCGAGTGCGCGCTTGAGGACGTCGCGGACCGCTGCGTCATCTTCGCACACCACAATAAAAGCCACACGCTGACCCTAGGTACTCCATCGGGAGTTCTCCATTCTCCCTGGTCAGCGCCCTGGTAGTCGGAGTGGCTTCTGCTGTCGAAGGCCACGTAATTCTGCTCTGGCGCTCATTTTGTGACGGGGCGGGGCAGGGCGTGAGGAGTATCCGCTTGCGGAGGAAGTCGACGTTGGCGCGCCCGAATTCTTACCTTTGGGCATATTCACTCGCATGACCTGCCCTTCGACCTGGCCGGAGCTGGTGCGATGTCCAGCAAGGCAAGGCGTTCGCCCCTCCGGGCCTCCGCGGTCCAAACCCGGCCTTCTGGCAACGATCACGCTGATTGCTTGATCGATCCCCGCATGGGAGACCACGGCCCGCTCAAGCGTGGCGACGGCAGCCTCCCGCCGGCGAACACTCCGACCACGGCTTCTGTGGCCCGAATGCGTGAACGCCCAAGCCTCAGACCGCCTGCCCCGCCGCCCGGTCGGGCTCGGTGACGTCCTTGCGCGTCACCGACAGATACACCACCAGGCCGAGAATGACCGCCAGGAACAGCGCGCTGGTCACGACGGTCCCCCGGCCGAGGCCGCCGTCACCGGTGGGCTGGGAGAGGTAGTCGCCGATGGAGGCGCCGAGCGGGCGGGTGAGGATGTAGGCGATCCAGAAGCTCCACACCGCGTCGAGACCGAGCCCGAAGTGGGCGACGGCGACCGCGGCGATGGCCAGGGCGAACACTGCGGCGGACAGCCAGTAGCCAAGGTCCACACGCTCGGAGACCAGATCGCCGGCGGCGGTGCCGAGGGCAAAGGTGAACAACACGGCGAGCCAGTAGAAGGACTCGCGGCTCGCGGTGTCGATGCTGTGGATGGACAGCGTCCTCTCCCGGCGGTACCAGACGATGAACACGACGGCGAGGGCGACGGCGAACACCGTGGTGCTGGTCTCCAGCGGGACACCCATGTTGTCGGTGAGGTTGTCGCTGACCAGCGTGCCCACAACGCTTATCAGCGCAACGGCGAGCCAGTACACGCTCGCACGGTAGGCGCCGGCGCGGAACTGCACGACCAGCACCACCGTCAGAAGCGCGCTCATCAGCACCGACACACCGGTCAGGCCCAGACCCGCCTTCTCGTTCAACAGGTCGGCCGCGGTCTCGCCGACCGTCGTGCACAAGACCTTGATGATCCAAAAGTAGACAGTGACCTCGGGCACCTTGTTCCAGCGCAGTCCGCGCGCGTGAGCGGCCGCGCCCCGGGCCGCGGAGCCGACAGAGGTTTCAGATATTTCATAGGTCATGGGGTGCGACCGTGCCATCCGATACCTGAACGCATCCTGACCGCCGCACGGCACACCTCTCGCCGCCCGCCCCGCACCAGCAGCATGGCCCCATGAACAACTGCGCAAGACTTCTCCGCACAGCGGCGCCCAGCCCACCCCTGCCACCGCGACAGAAGTACGCCGCTTTCCAACTGTCCGCATGACTGTTCAGGGTCGGTCGTGGCGTTCACTGTGCAGCTCAGACGGGGTTCGCGTACGGCGGCGAACGATGGCGTCCGTCAGTGCACTGGACAAAGACCAGGACAACGAGCGGCTCATTGGTGCGCCGCCAAGATCGGCACTGCCGCCTCGTACTCGCCGAAGTCCATGGCCATGGGCTCAGCCGATCAGCACGGGCCGACGGTGGTCAAGGCCGGCAGCAGGCCATCACCTTGGGAAGCTAAGGCGATCTAGGGCTCGCTGCGGGCTGACCTGCGGCGGAAGGGTGTTGACGCCTGGCGGGCGGGTCCGTTGATTCCCCGGTGCTCCCCGCGGTTCCCCGTACGATCTGGCACGCGTCTGGCACGACCTGTTCGCACCGAACTCTCGGCTGGTGCGTTTCTTCTGGCCGGAAAATCACAGCAGCCGAGGGCATGCCGGTGCCTGCTCGGGGCTTGGGTGAAAGTGACTGGGCTTGAGCTGCAGCGGCTGGTCAGAC
>NZ_JBSFJX010000344.1:0-5330 GCF_053598275.1 Streptomyces sp. NPDC001156
CCCCGCAGCCCCTCCAACGCCTGTACGACGTCCGCAGCCTCCATCAGGTGTCCCCCGTGTGTCGCGTTCTCGGCCACTGTCCATCGTCGCCCATCCGCAGCCTGCGCGCGGCGACTTCGGCGGTGCGGTGCGCAGGATGATCAGGGCGAGGCCGTCCGCGTTCGTACCGGGCGGCAACCGGCCAGGCGACACAGCAGTTCGAGTTCGTTCTCGTCCAGGGCGATGTCGCTCCTGTCTTCGGGTACAGTTCCGTCTTGCGGCCCTCACCTGGAAAGTGGCTCCGCCATCCCCTTCCACGTTGCGACGATCAGTCGAATCCGCCCAGGGTCCCGTTATCCATGTGGACGGTGCGGGTGGCCAGACGGCCGAGGGCGGGTCGGTGGGTGGTCATGATGACGGTGCGGCCGAGGACGAGCCGGGTGAGTGCGCGGATGACGAGTTGCTCGGCTGTGTGGTCCAGTCCGGTGGTGGGTTCGTCGAGCAGGACGACGGGTGCGTCGAGGAGCAGGGCGCGGGCGATGCCGATGCGTTGGCGTTGGCCGCCGGACAGTCCGATGCCGTGGTCTCCGATGGTGGTGTTGAGGCCGTCGGGCAGTTCGGAGGCGAACTGTGTGACCAGTGCCGCTTCGGCGGCCGAAGCGACCTCCTCGGGGTCGGCCTCGGGCCGTGCGTAGCGGAGGTTGTCGGCCAGGGTGCCGGAGAACAGGAAGGTGTCCTGCAGCACGACGGCGACTTGCCGGCGCAGCCAGGGGCGGGGGAGTTGGGCGATGGGGAGTCCGTCGAGCAGCAGTTGGCCCTCGGTCAGGGAATACAGTCCGGCGACGAGGGCGAGCACGGTGGTTTTGCCGGCGCCGTTGGGGCCTAGCAGCATGACGCGTTCGCCGGGGTGGATGATGAGGTTGAGGCGGTGGAGTACGGGGCCGCGGCCGTAGTCGAGGCTGCCGTCGTACAGGTCGATGCGGCCGGTGGCGCGGTGGGGCAGCGGACGTGAGGGGGTCGGCGAGACAAGTGGCTGGTCGAGGATGGCGGCGACGCGTTCGGCGGAGGCGGCTCCTTGGGTGAAGGTCAGTGCCAGACGGGACAGTGAGCGCATCGGTTTGACCATGTCGCGCATGTAGCTTGCCACGACGACCAGGAGTCCGACGCTCCACCAGTGGCTGAGGACGCCGAAGCCGCCGACCCACAGGAGCACCGCGGTGCCGACAGCGGTGGCGGCCTCCAGCAGCGGCGTGAACCGGGCGCGCAGTTCCACCGACTGCAGTCCTGCGTTCAGTGCGCTGGTGTTGTCGGTGGCGAAGCGGGCGTCGTGAAGGTCATGGCGGCCGAAGGCGTGGACGGTGCGGATGCCCTGCAATGACTCGGCGACGTAGCCGGCGAGGCGGCCTTCGGCGGCGCGCTGGTGGCGTGCGGCCTGGCGGGTCAGCCGCGTGTAGCGGGCGGCGGTGATGAACACCAGGGGGGCGCAGCTGATGGCGATCAGGCCCAGCCGCCAGTCGACCGTGAGCAGGACGGCGGCGAAGCCGGCGATGGACAGGAGTCCGGGCAGCAGGGTGGAGAACAGGTCCACCAGCCCGTCTTCGATCCGGTCGGTGTCGGTGGAGATGCGGCTGGTGAGTTCACCGACGGCCTGCCGGTCGTGGAAGGCCATGGGCAGCCGCTGCAGGTGGGCGAAGACGTCCATGCGGATGGTCGCGGTGATCCGTTCGCCTGCGCTGTTCATGACGCGGTCGCCGAGGTAGTCGAATGTGCCGGAGGCCAGTGTGATGACCAGTACGGCGACCGCCGCCGCGGTCAGCATGGCGAGGGCGGAGTCACCAAGGGGGGATACCAGCCTTGCCAGCGCCCCATGGGAGTGGCCGCCGCGCAGGACGTCGTCGATGACCAGGGCCAGTGGCCAGGGCTGGGCGAGGTCGGCCACCAGCTCGGCCACGCGGAAGCCCACCCCGAGCAGGAGCATGCGCAGGTGCTGTCGCCCGTAGCCGCGGAACCGCCACAGTTGTCGCAGGAGTCCGAAGTCTGCCGGGTGACCGCTCATCTGTGCGCCTGGTCGACGGCCCGGCGGCGGGCGGCCTCGGTCAGTTCGGTGTTGCTCGCGTTCGGCCGGATACCGTGTTCCGCCATGGCGGCCAGCACCGTCGGAGCGAGCTGGGTGTCGGCGTGCGTCATGGCGGCGAGAAGCCGGGAGAAGTCCCGACGGCTGTGCAGCGCTTCGTGGGTGCGGGTGAGGGGTGTTGCGTCCCCGAGCAGCTCCAGGCCGCGCACGAGCAGCGCGTCGAAGCGGACGGGATCGGCACCGCAGGCGGCAACGCGCTCGCGGGAGGTCCAGCAGGCCGAGGCCCATAGGGTGCCGTCGGCGTGCGGGTCCCCGTCGTTGCCTCCGCGGAAGTACGCCATCGTCCAGTGGCCATCCAGCTTGCGACGCCGCTGGTCCCGCTCCGCGATGGTGCGGCGGTGCCAGCCGTAGATGTCGGGAGTGCCCAGCAGCACGGCGGTGAACACGTCCGCGGTGCCTTCGTCCAGCGCGATCTTCTTGTTGGTCTGCTCGCGCGGCGGGCGCAGCTTGTTGAGGCGGAAATCCGCGGTATGCCGACACAGATGATGTCCCACCTCGTGGTAGATGATCGCCGCGTTGTGTGCCGGGGCGTGGAAATACTGTGCGCCCTTCGCCGGGGTAAGGAAACGGGCGCCTCCTCCGAGGTGGATCTCCCCGTCCGGCACGACGGGTTTGCTCTCCAGCGCCATCGCCCGCCCCGGCAGCCGGTAGTGGCCGCCACCCCAGCGGCGGGGCTGGTCGTGCATCCCGATTCTCACCACCAGGTGCGGAAGAGGTCGCTGAAGCAGTCCGGCGAAGTACCTCAGGGCGCGTTGGAGATGGAAGGCAGTATTGACCAGTCCGAACGCGCGGGCCTGCCGGTCAGCCTCCGCCCCAGCCAGCGGACCGCCGCCTCCGGCTGGATCGAAGGCCAGTGCACGGTTGTTGAACAGCTGGCCCCCTCGCACGTCTTGGACACTCGCCTCGGGCAGTACCAGCTCTGCGGGTCCGCAGCGCACCACCTCGATGTCAACGTCCCCGATCCGCCCGGGGCCCGGGTTGCCGTCCGGGAGATAGACCATGGCCCGTGTCATAGGCCCGGCTCTTGTGTGCGGCAGCCGCCCGCCGGTTCACCACCGCATCCATCGTCGGTGCCGCCGTAAGCCGCGTTCAAAGTCGCAGGTGTCGGGATCAGCAGGTCCACCGCAGCACCGCCTGCGAGCTGCGCCGGGGACAGTACCGGAATCCCTGTGGCGGCGGCGGCTTCGCGGGAGGCCAGCGGGCTGGCGGTCACCCGGCCGCTCACCGCTCGGATCGGAACGTCCAAAGCGGCCAGGATGTCGCTGCCGGCGCTGGCGCCCAGCGCGTCGGCGACGGCGAGCACCACTCCGTCGGCAAAGCCCGCAAGGCATGTGGCGAGCGCCGCCGTCTCGGTCTGCAGCAGACCGTCCGCGATCTCCAAGGCCACCGCCTGGGCTCCCTGGTCCACCAGGCCGTCGCGGACGCCGAACATCGTGGCGCGCAACCGCTCGAGCGGGTAGCCGAACGTCGAGGGCAGGCCGAAGTCGAGGAAGTCCAGGACGGCCGTGGCGCCCGCGTCGATGTACATCCAGCGGTCTTTGCCGCTGCCGGAGCCGGTGATCTTGCCGGCGCCGGCGGTCAGACCCGCGCGGCGCCAGCCCCGCACCATGGCCGCCATGGTGGTGGTCTTGCCCGCGTTCATCGACGACCCCAGTACGACCAGCGTGCCCAGCCCCGGCACGGCTGCGGCGGGCGTGGGTATCGCGAAATCCTCCACCGACAGCACCGCGCCCCGGTGGTCGGTGAGCGCGCCGATCACCTCCAGCTCGGTCGGCGGGTCACGGCGCGTGTGGGCGGATACGACGGTACCGATGAGGCCGCCCGCGGTGAGCAGGTGCACGGCCGTCCCTTCCGGCAGGTATCCCTCGAAGAAATCGGTCGCGTACCTGTTTCCGTAGGCTCCGACGAGGATGTCTCCCGGATAGAGGCTGACGCTGCGGCCGTGGACGTCCTCCGTGTGGGCGTGGGCCCCCAGCGCGGTCACCTTCGCCGCGACCAGGTCGCCGAGCCGGGGTTTGCGGGGGAATCCGCTCAGGCACATCTGGCCTCGGTCCACGACCCTGCGAGTGACGTAGCTCCACTTGGCGGCGGAAATGCCTTGGATCACAAGCGCCACGTTACTCCTGTCTGTTGTGCGGCTCTTGTTGGCAGATATCCCCAGTCGGTGCCGCGGGTTTCCGTGAGGCGAGGCGGCCTTGGCGGGGTTGGGAGCTGTTCGGTTTCGGATGTGCAGGAGTGTGTGTGAGTGTGCACGAGCATGTACTTGTTCGTGGTGTTGCAGCGCGCACGACCGCTTGGCGGGCATCGTCAGTGCCGGCCGGTAGCGTTCTTCCTGTTGCTGGTCACGTGTGGGGGAGGGGGGTGCATCGATGCGTGGTGAGTCGCTGCGCACGATCGCTGCCCCCTTCGTGGCCGTCGGTCCGTCCGGTGTGGCGGTCCGCACCCGCCTCAAGGGCCTCACGCCGGACGACGAGCAGGTGTTACGTGTGGTCGGCGCGCATCTGGGGTCGCTGGCCTCGAGGGATCTCAAACGCCGGTGCGCTGAGGGCCTGGAGCACTCCGCGGATACGTGGGCGCAGCGCAAGCGGGCCCTGACCGACACGTCGTCCTCGCGGTGGGCCGGTTCGATCACCAAGGCCACCCACGATCAGTGGGCGCTGTCCCGGCGTGCCCAGCTCGCGCACCTCCGCAGCCTTGAGGCCGGCATCAAGACGATCACGCACCGCCTGTCGCTGCCGGTGGGTGAGAAGGGCTCGAAGCGGGCTCCGGGCGGATACCGCACCCGGCAGGAGTGGTTCCACAAGTCCCGGCGGCTGCGTCTGCTCAAGGATCGGCTGGAGCGGGAGCGGGCCGATCACGAGGTGGGGCGGGTGCGGGTCGTGCGGGGCGGTAAACGCCTGCTCCACACCCGACACCACCTCGACGCGGCGCAGCTCGCCGGGCACGCGTGGCGGCGTCGTTGGGAAGCGGAGCGCTGGTTCCTGCAGGCGGACGGCGAGTCGGGCAAGCGGTTGGGGAACGAGACGATCCGCGTCACCCCGGACGGCGAAGTGTCCCTCAAGCTTCCCGTCCCGCTGGCGCACCTGGCGAACGCCCCGCACGGCCGGTACGTCCTCGCCTCGACCGTGGTCTTCCACCACCGCAGCGACGAGTGGGCCGACCGCGTCTCGACGAACCGGGCCGTGGCCTACCGCATCCACTACGACACAGACCGCTG
>NZ_JBSFJX010000345.1:0-5305 GCF_053598275.1 Streptomyces sp. NPDC001156
TCCCTGCACTCTGCGGTGTCCCCACAACGGGTTCTCCCGCGCGAGACGCAGGATCAGCTCCCGCGTCTCCACCGATATCGGCGGCCGACCCGGCCGCCTGTGAGGGTAGGTCCACCTGTCGGCGATCAGCTCCCGGTGCCGGCGCAGCAGCGTCGCGGGGGTGACGAAGAAGCTGCTCGAGCTCTGCCTGGGCAGCAGACGCGACAGGGCCGCCAGCAGGACCCGATCGGCCGGTTCCAACTTGGGTTGGCCGACTCGGCGTTGGAGCATTGCGAGCTGGTGCCGAAGGACCAGCAGTTCAACATCTTTTGCCGCATTGCCCAGGAACCTGAGGCCTGCCAGCTCCAGAGACCTGCGCGACAGCAGGTAGATCCATGACCACCGCATGGATCCCGATCATGCCCCGGTCTACTACCCTCTCGCAGCGAAACGCCCTTGTTCGGTGGTGGTGCTTGCGCCTGAGGCGATCACGCGGTCGTGTGGCGTCAGCCGTGGTCGTCCCAGTCCGGTGCACAGAACCGGGCCTCGCTGACCACGGCATCCCCGGCTCTGGCGGCCCGCACGTACATGGTTGAGCCCATCCGGTCCCAGGTCTCCGCCGCAGCCGATGACCAAACCGATGCCGTAATCTTCGGCGTACCGGGTCAGCGCCGCCTCCACAGCGGACAGCGCCAAGCCGATCAGCTGAATGCCCGCAAAGGCGACCTGAGGACCGGTGCGCCAAGCACGGGTCTCCGCGCAGCGCAGCCCAGGTGCCGAGGTGCGCAATCGCCTGCCAGGGCAGGCTGCGGCCGTCTACGCAACGGCGTGCAGACAACACGTCGCCACGAACCGCGCAGGCCTCCGCCCCATTGACTGCACCTCGCCCAGGGACGGCTGGGGCCTGTGTGATGTCGTGATCAATCTTGCAGATCCGGATCCGTCTGGAAGGTGGATCCGGTTGGAAGACGATCGTGACACGCAGGCAACTCACCGACGAGCATTGGAAGTTGATCGAGCCGTTCCTGCCGATAGGCGAGTACGGCCCCGTACCCCGAGCGGCTGCATCTGGCGGTTCAGGACAGGCGCGCAGTGGCGCGAGATGCCGGACGAGTTCGGGCCTGGCCGACCATCTACGGACGCTTCCGGGTCTGGCGGAACGCCGGTGTCTTCACTGCCCTGCTGGAGGGCCTGATCGCCGAAGCCGTCCGCCAGGGCAAGACAGACTTATCCCTGGTCAGCGCGGACTCCGCGGCCGTCCGTGCTCACCACAGGCGAGACGGCGGAAGCGAGCCGTCCGTGAGCGGTTGGTACGTCACCGGTGCGAGCAGCGCCGCCCACGCGCCGGCTTTCTGGGTGTCCTCGGCCAGATCCAGGACGTGAGAGGTGCGCGCCGCGCCGATGGAGACCATGACGGGAACGCCGTCGGCGGCCTCGACCGCGACTCTCACGGTGCAGGCGCGCTGTTCGCAGGTGAGTAGGCGTAACCGCCGGTGGAGCCGAGCGCCCCGATGGAGTCCACTCCGGCCGCCGCGAGGCGGGCCACGAGCGATGCGTACGCGGTGTAGTCGATGCCCTGCTCGTCGGTGAGTGTCAGGGGAAGGCGCTGAGGCCGTGGAACATGATGGCTCCCTCGGCAATCGATCGAGGTGATCCAGGACAGGCGCGCCAAGCATATGGTTTAATTGTGCAACTAGCATTTTCGGGAGGTGGCATACGTGCGCAAGACGGACCTCAGCGGGGCCACCTGCCCCATCGCTCGCTCACTCAGTGACATCGGTGACTGGTGGTCGCTGCTCATCGTCCGGGACGCACTGGCCGGTATGACCCGCTTCAGTGAGTTCCAGCGCAGTCTCAGCTGCGCCAAGAACATCCTCAGCGCGCGCCTGGCCAAGCTCGTCGAACGTGAGGTGCTGACCCTCGCGCCGGCGTCCGACGGCAGCGCCTACAGCGAGTACCGGCTCACCGAGAAGGGCAAGGCCCTGCGGGTCCCGCTCGTGGCGCTGCGGCAGTGGGGCGAAGAGTTCCTGTTCGAACCCGACGAGGAGCGGCTCGCTCTCGTCGACAAGCGCGACGGCCTGCCGGTGGCCGCCCTCGGGCTGCGCGCCCAGGACGGGCGGTCCCTGGGACCCGACGACGTCCAGGTCGGCGCGTCCCCCGCCTGAGGCCGGCACGCTTGCCGACCCCGTCTGGTCCGGAGGGCACCGCGGCACCTCGGCACGGCGGTCCCATGGCGCGACTGCGGAGCGCCGGGATGCGCCGCCCCGGCGACGGCGTACGGACAGGGTGCCCGTTGCGCGCCGGGGCGGCAGGGTCACCAACGCGGCTCGCCCTCGGCGAGCTGAAGCTCACCCCTTCCGAACGAGAAGCTTTCGTTCGGGACCGGAATCAGCGCGATGAACACGTCGTCGGGTGAGATGCGCAGGGCCTCGACCACCAGTCTGTTGATGGCTGCGGCCACGGCCCGCTTGTTCTCGAGAGGCCGATGGGCACCCAGGAGAAGAGTGATGATCATGGCGTCGTCGCTGCGCTGCATCCCCATGAAGGCCGGATCGAGGTACAGCTCGTTCTCGCCATGCTCGCTGATCATGATGAATGGGTCACCCTCGGGGATTCCGAGTGCCTGTACCAGCGACTGGTTGAGCGCGTCGGCGAGTGCGCGCTTCTGGTCCGGCGAGTAGCGGCCGGCTGGAACGTGAGCGTTGAAAACGGGCATGACGGGCTCCTACGGGAGTGGGATGGGGGTGTTTCGGTTTCGTGAGGGAGCGGCCGGACCGGGGCGCCGGAAGGACGGTGACGCCCCGGCCTTGATGCGAGTCGTGGCACCTCGGGCCGGTGGGCGGCGTGAGGTGTCCGCTGCCACGAGGCGATCCGGTCCGGGGCGAGCGTGCGGTTCGGGACGGGCGCGTGGTCGGGCCGGCCGGGCCCCTTCGGCCCGGGCTGCTCACAGCTCGCCGAGTACCGCGCCGAAGTCGAGTTCGGTGCGGGAACGTTCCTGCATTCCGCGCTGCATGAGGGTGCCGAGCCGGGCGGCGCTCGATGTGTCACGTGCCAGGATCTGGAAGAAGCCCGAGTCCACCTGGACGTCTTCCTTGGGAGGGAGGCCGGCCGCGTTGATCCGGCGCTTGGCGAGCCGCACCGCGGCTTCCGGGAATCCCGCGATCCGCTTGGCGAGCCACTCGACGTAGGGCATCAACTGCTCATCAGGCAGCGCCTTGTTGACCAATCCGATGCGCTCGGCCTCACGGCCGTCGAGGTCTTCGGACCCGAGGATCACCTGCATCGCCTGGCCTCGTCCGGCGAGACGGACGATCTGCTGGACCGCACCTGCCCCCGGAAAGAGCCCGGTGCCGACTTCGATCTGGCCGATCACGGCGCGTTCCAGGGACGCAAACCGCATGTCGCACGCGTAGAGGAGTTCCGCACCCGCGCCGCGCGCCCGGCCCTCGAGGAGCGCGATGGTGACGGGCCGTGCCTCGCTGAGCCGGCGGTACAGCGCGCCGAGGCTGATGTCGTCTGGGCCGCCGGAGGTCGCCGCCACCGCCGTGTACTGGGCGATCCGCCGGACGTCCACATGCGGGATGAAGAAGTCGGGGTCGGCGCTCCGGAACACCACCACCCGCGCGCCGCCGTCGGCCTCCGTGTCGTCGAGGAGTGCGATCAGATCCCTGACGAACCGCTCGTCGATCAGGTTGAGTGGCGGGTTGTCGATCGTGGCCCACAGCACACCGTCGTCCGGTTTCGTCTTGATGGTCTCGTAGTCCCGCATTGTCATCACTTCATGATGTATTTCCTGTTTGCGATACGCGAACGACGTGCTCTAGGCTGACATCATCGGTTTAAAAGTGCAACCAGAGTGCTGAGGGAGAGACTGACCGGCCTTCTCGAAGGCGACCGGGGCCGCGACCACGCCGTTCACCCAGGTCACGACAGCCGCAGCCATCCCGTTGAGGCCACTTGGGACCGTCTCGCACCGCTCGCGTCGAGCCCTTCGTGGCCGGGGCGACCCATCCGGCACCGGCGAACGATCGGCGATCAGCGAACGATCGACCGGCGTTCCCGACGGAGGTGCTGCGTCGACGGCATCGGCGCGTCCGACCGAACCGACGCCCGAAGGACCGGGCCGCCACACGGCCTAGCTCAACGGGTCATCCGGACCGACGCACTGCCGTCATCGCTCCCACAAGAACCCCACCAGGCAAGGAGAACCACCATGGCCGAGCGCAACGACGAGCTCATTCATCTGCCCGACGGAACCGTGCTGCACGCATGGCTGTTCCTGCCGGACGGACCCGGACCCCACCCCACCATCACGATGTCGCACGGCTTCGGTGGCACGAAGTACCACAACATCGAGCCCATTGCCCGAGAGCTCGCGGAAGCCGGATTCGCGGTCTCGCTCCACGACCACCGCGGCTTCGGCGACAGCACCGGCACACCCCGCCACGACATCGACCCCCATCAGCAGATCGAGGACTGGCGACGCGTCATCTCGCACCTCCAGACGCTCGACAGCGTCGACGCCGACCGCATCGGCCTGTGGGGATCCAGCTATTCCGGCGGACACGCCCTCGTCCTGGGAGCCACCGACCGGAGGATCAAGGCCGTCTACTCCCAGGTCCCCACCATCAGCGGCTCCGAGACCAGCCGCCGGCGCGTACCGCCGCACCTGACGCGGCAACTCGACGAGTCCTTCGCCGCCGACGCACTCGCCCAGGCCCAGGGCGAGCCGCCGGCCACCCAGGCATTCGTCAGCGACAACGTCTCCACGACCGCCTCGTACCGCGCCACCGACGCCATCGACTTCTACCTAGGACACAGCGCTCCCGAGGGGTTGTGGGAGAACAGCGTCACGGTCCAGTCCAACCGCCGCTTCAGGTCGTACGACCCCGGCTACTGGATCGACCAGATCTCCCCAACTCCCCTGATGATGCTGGTCGCCACCCACGACACCGTCGCCCCCACCGACCTGGCATTCCGCGCCTATGAACGTGCCCTGGAACCCAAGGAACTCGTCGTCATACCCGGCGGCCACTTCGATCCCTACCTCGCCGGCTTCGACGCGAGCACCTCTGCCGCCATCCGCTTCTTCCGGACCCATCTCCACGCCCGTTAGGTCTGTTTGCGGCGCCCACGTATCCGGGGCGCCCTGCCTTCGAAGCGGGGCCCGCAGTCTCTTTCAGGGCCTCGACGGGCCGGCGTGGGCCTGGCGGTGCCCCGCTTCACTGCCCATTGAGCGTGTCCCAACTTCGTTCTCGCAGGTGAGCGGGCCTTGACGGGGTGGTAGTTGATGCTCCGTCCGAGGTTGGGGGTGGTGATCGACTTC
>NZ_JBSFJX010000346.1:0-5295 GCF_053598275.1 Streptomyces sp. NPDC001156
CACGTCCCATCGCGGGAACGCGGCCGCGGCGGCCTCGGCGATCGGCATCACGGTCAGCTCCTCCTGGAGCTGGTCCAGGGTGCGCTTCGGTGCACGGCGTTCACGCAGAACGCGGACGGCCGCACCGGCTCGCAGGGACGCCCGCCCGCGAGGTGCTCGAACTGCACGGCAGCGCACAGAGTTTCATGTGCACCGGGTGCCAAGTACGCGGGTCAGCGGAGGACACGATCGCCCGGGTCAAGGCCGCGGTTCGCGACCCCGGCAACCTGTGGCCCGAGCGGGCGCGTTTCCCTAGGACGACGCGCCAGCACTGGCGTGATCACAGCCCTACCTTGGCGGAGAGCCCGCAGCAGCCCCGGAGTGAGGCGGGGCCGTGACACGCCTTTCGAGCTTGCCGTCAAGCTCGAAAGGCGCCTCGGGCTGACCCAGGGCGTGGTGCACAGCCCATCGTTGAGGGCCGCAGTCCGGTTGGTCGCCTCGCAGCATGCGCTCTCCGTATGCGGTGGCCACGGCGCGATGTCGATCGAGCTGACAGATCTGCACTCGACAGATCGCCGCCACAAGGAGGCTCCCGGGCGGCAAGGGCGCGGCGGGATGGTGGGGCGAGCAATGCGAGCTCGACACTTGTTGCCGGGGCATCCAGCATGTCTGGCCTGGATGCTGTGCCGCTCGAGAAGTCGTCGCCGCAGGTCACGCGGCGTATCTGTACTCATTGATGAGGCCGCCGAGGATCCGGGTGTGCAGCAGCTTGTGGGCGCCGCTGTCTATCGCGGTGGGCTGCTCCTGGACGGCAGGTGGTAGCTGGTTGCGCGCCTGGTGGGGCCGGTGCTCGTTGTGGTGTCTCTGGTAGGCCGCAAGCACCTGTCGGGCATGCGCCTCTCCCATGACGAGGATGTGGTCGAGTACCTCGCGGCGGAGGCTGCCGATGACGCGCTCGCAGTGGGCGTTCATCCGAGGTGCCTGCGGTGCACTCTTGATCACGTCCAGTTCCTCTGCCTCAAAGACGGCGTCGAATGCCTCGCCGTACTTGCCGTCTCGGTCGCGCAGCAGAAACCGCAGGGACTCCATGCGCACGCCGAGGTCGGCGGCGAGATTCCGCGCCTGCTGCACCGTCCACTCCCGCGTTGGGTGGGCGGTCACGCCGGTGATGTGCAGACGCCGGGTGCCGTGCTCGAGGAAGGCCAGCGCATAGAGCCGCCTGCCGAGCGCGGTGTCGATGGGGAAGAAGTCCGCCGCGATGATGCTCTCGGCCTGGGCGGTGAGGAACTCGCGCCAGGTCGGACCGGAGCGACGCGGCGCGGGCTCTACGCCCGCCGCATTCAAGATCTCCCACACCGTCGAGGGCCCGATCCGGTGCCCGAGTCGAGCCAGTTCACCCTGGATCCGCCGGTGCCCCCATCGCGGATTCTCGCTGGCGAGTCGCAGTACGAGGCTCTTGAGCGCCTCACCGGTCGGCGGCCGCCCGATGCGCCTGTGTGCGCTGTAGTTCCACTTCGCGGCGATGAACATGCGGTGCCAGTCGAGCAGGGTGCCGGGGGTGACCGGGAAGACCTCGCGCCAGCGACACCGAGGTATCAGGCCGGAGAGGGCAGCGAACCAGAATCGATCGGCTGGCTCGTACCGCACCGGGGTGGCCAGCTGTCGACGCAGTATCGCGTTCTGGTGTCGCAACACGAGAAGTTCCGCGTCTTTCGCCGCGTCCCCGCGGAGCAGCATCGAGGGGAAGGAGAGCAACTTCCGGGTCACCTTGTACAGCAAGGACACGATCACCCGGACATGCTGCCAGCCGATGAACCGTCACCGATGCCACCTGCGACGACGGCTTTTAGAGCGGCACAGGGTCGTCATGACGTGGCGGCCGTGGTGGGGAACGGCGGAGACCCGCGCGGCGGGGTGCCGGCGGGCCTCAGCGTTGGTTGGGCGCTGGGTTGGTCAAGGGCGGCGGGTCTTGCTCAGGATCACGTCCAGGCACCCTCCGGGGAGATCCACAACCCCGTCGAAGTCATCCAGGGTGACCCCGTGGCGTCCGGCGGCGAACAGCAGGTCCTCCAGCAGGAGCCGGGCGGCCGTGCGCTGCTGGGCGGTGATCGGGTCCCCCGGGCGCTTCACTATTGCGATCCGGTCCTCAGTGGTGCGGCCCTTGCTGTCCGTGTACGCGGTGTATGTCACTGGTTTGCCGCCTTTCAACGCCGAATCGTCGTACGGGACAGCGCGGCCAACTCCGTGTACGTCACTGGTCTGCCGCCTTCCAGCGCCGAATCGTCGTACAGGACAGCCCGGTTAACTCCGTGATCCGAGAAACCCACCACCTCCGACCGGCTCACCCCCGCCCGCGTCCGCCGAGGGTTCAGGAACATCCGCGCTCACCTCGCCTGCCCGACCCGTGTTCCCGAGGAGCCGGCCCCGGACGGCCACCCGGCGCCAAGAACAAACACCGAGCACCCCGCTACGACGTCGGCAAGACCGTCAAACGCCCCGAAACCCTCAAGGCCATCGGCAAGCCCGGAAGATCTTGGTAGATAAAGAACAAGCTGAGCCCTGCTGAGATAACTCATGCCTGCAATCTCATTGAGACGACATAGGCTGTACTGGTATACGAAGCCGCCCTTGAGGGAACGGGCGTCACCGTGACCGCCGGTCTTTCGGTGCTTTGGATTGAACCGGACGCTAGCGCCGTCACGAAGTGCCGTCACCTGGCGCTTTCACGGAGGCAACTCCGGCCTCACCGTTCACATCCCTCGTCCTGACCTACACCTCAGGGGGTACTCAAACAGAGATTAGTTGTTTGCTGCACGGCAGCAGGCCTGAGGAGGACGTCATGCGCAGCGCCCCGCTGGCCCCTCACCGGGCCGGGACCGAACCCGCCCCGTCCGTCCACACGACTGCGAAACCGCAGCGTCCCGGCCCGTACACCCGTTCCGTCCGACCGAGCCGAAGCTTTACCTTTCTGCTCCTCACCGTGGTCCTGGTCGCGGGCGTGCGGCTGCCCCTGGCTGCCGCGGGCATGCAGGTCATGGGGATGTCCGACTATTCGACGCTGATCCCGGTGGTGGCCGCCGCGCTGGTGCCGCTGCGGCAGACGCTGATCGTGGGCCTTGCCAACCTGGCCGCCGGGATCGCCGCCTACGGCATCATCTTCGCGCAGAACCTATCCCACGCCAGCCGGATCACGGTCATCACGGCGCTGGTCGCCTCGCTACTGGTCGCCCTGGCCGTCTGCCGCGCCCGTATCGCCGCGGAGGGACGCCTGAAGCACCTGATGGTTTCCCGGGAGCGGCTCGCGCTGCTCAGTGAGGCCAGTAGCCGGGTCGGCAGCACCCTGGACGTGACCCGCACCGCCGAGGAGCTGGCCGAGGTCGCCGTCCGCCGGTTCGCGGACCATGCCGCCGTGGACCTCTTCGGTCCCGTCCTGAAGGGCGAGGAGCCCGCCCCCGGGCCGCATGGGGGCCCGGTCACCTTGCGCCGCGCCGCCCGCCGGTCGGTACCGGGCTCGCTCGCCGCGGCCGCGTCGCCCGGCTGCAACATCGTCACCTACTGCCGGGGCTCGGTGCCCGCGCTGAGCCTGCTGCGGGGCGTGCCGATGCGCGAAGAGGTCACCGACAGCGCCGACGCGGGAAACTGCTGGCCCGCCGATCCGGCTGGCGCCGACGCGGATGCGCAGGTGCCCCACTCCGCGCTGGCAGTTCCGCTGCGCGCCCGCGGCGTGACCCTCGGTGCGGCACTGTTCACCCGCTCCCGGCACCGGGACGCCTTCGACACCCACGACGTGCTCCTGGCGCAGGAGATCGCGGCGCGCGCCGCGGTGTGCATGGACAATGCCCGCCGCTACGCCCACGAGCGCGCCACGTCGGTGGCGCTGCAGCGCAGTCTGCTGCCCCAGGTGGTCCCGCAGCAGCCGGCCGTCCACGCGGTCGCACGCTACCTGCCCGCGGACTCCCGGATGGGCGTGGGCGGCGACTGGTACGACGTGATCCCGCTCTCGGGGGCCCGGGTCGCCCTAGTCGTGGGCGACGTGGTCGGGCACGGTGTGCACGCCTCGGCGGCGATGGGGCGGCTGCGTGCCGCGGTGCGCACCCTCGCCGACATTGATCTGCCGCCCGACGAGCTGCTCACCCATCTCAACGACATCGTGATCCGGCTGCAGACGGAGGCCGCCTACACGCCGGCGGGCGGGGGCGAGGGTACGGTGGAAGCGGGTATCAGCGAGTTCGTCGCGACCTGCCTGTACATGGACTACGACCCAATCTCGCGGCAGTGCATCGCCGCGCGCGCCGGTCACCCGCCACCGGTCGTGGTGCACCCCAGGGCGGGCGCCGACTTCCTCGACGTCCCGGCCGGTCCCCCGCTGGGCGTGGGCGGCCTGCCCTTCGAGACGGCCGAGGTGCGCCTGCCTGAGGACAGCCTGCTCGCCCTGTACACCGACGGCCTCGTCGAATCCCCCCGCCACGGCCTGGACGAGGGGCTCGAGCGTCTACTCAAGGCCCTGTCCGAGCCGATGCCCTCGCTGCAGGCCACCTGCAACCACGTGCTGAACATGCTGGTCGACGACCGCACCCGAGACGATGTCGCTCTCGTCGTCGCCCGCACCCGGGCCCTGGACGAGGCGCACACCGCCGCCTGGGACCTGCTGGATGACCTCGCCGAGGTCGCCCGTGCCCGGGACCTGGCCTCGTTCCAGCTGGCCCAGTGGGGGCTGCCGGATGCGGCATTCATCGCGGAACTCGTGGTCAGCGAACTGGTCACCAACGCCATCCGCTACGGCGGCAGCCCCGTGCAGCTGCGCCTGATCCGGCACGACGCCCTGATCTGCGAGGTGTCCGACGGCGCCAACACCGCCCCCCACCTGCGCCGGGCCCGCACCTACGACGAAGGCGGACGCGGACTGTTCATCGTGGCGCAGCTCGCCGAGCGCTGGGGCACGAGGCAGCGGACCGACGGGAAGACCATCTGGGCCGAACTCGCCCTCCCGCCCACCCGCGTATCCGCACACGCCACCCTGTGAGCCCGGCAGAGGCCCACCCGACCCACCAACGCTCACAGAGGACGGACACGCCCGCTGCCACCCTGGGACTCACGTCACCATTCCCGACCAATCGCGAGAACGACGGAGCCCTGGGGTCCGGAGTGAGTCATCTTCGTGCCACAGCCAACCGTTCCTAGTCAGTGAGCAGGAGTGAGTCTTGTACCCAGTCCTGGTCAGCTGGCGCATCCCGAACGGTGGTGGATGCACTGGTCTCCCGCGTTCGCGCCGCGTCCGGCGACACGGATCGTGTCCGTGGTCCAAGGATGCGGGGG
>NZ_JBSFJX010000347.1:0-5287 GCF_053598275.1 Streptomyces sp. NPDC001156
GCGGCCTGGATCAACAAGCCGGCACCAGCCGGCCCACTGATCCCGACACAACGTTAAAACGATCTACCTGCCTTGATCACTTTGACAGGTTCCGCTACGACGCCTGCTGCCACGGTTTGGCACAGCGGTATTTCCTCCAGGCTCTCCGGTTGGCTCAGGACGCCAATGACCGCCGGCTCGCCGGAAGCATCCTGTCCGCCATGAGCCATCAGGCGACGTTCCTCGGTCGCTACACGCAGGCCGCGACGCTCGCCCGCGCGGCTCTCATGGGCATCTCTCCCGTGGCCACGCCGACGCTCCGTGCCCAGTTCCACGCGATGGAGGCCCGCGCTCTTGCCCGGACCGGCGACGTACGGGCCTGCGAAGCCGCTTTGAGTGCCGCCACGAAAGCGCTGGAGAGCCGCAACAGCGACGACGAGCCCGAATGGATCACCTATTTCGACGAAGCCGAGCTTGCCGCAGAGGCCGCCCACTGCTTCCGTGACGTCAACAGCGCTCAGCAGGCCGTCGCCCACGCCGAGAACGCCATGAGCGGCAGCCACGTACGGAGCGACTTCTTCGCGACCATGGTTCTGGCCGACGCCCACCTACGCGCCGGAGACGTCGAGGAGGCTTGTCGGGTGGCGCTCGATGCGCTTGACCTGGGCGAGCAACTCAAGTCGGCACGATGCGTCAGTTACCTTGCCGAGTTCCGGCAGAATCTCGCAGCGGCTGACGACAGCATGGACGTGCAGACCTTCACCGAGCAGGTCAGAGAGCACAGGCTGTGGATTGCCTCGGGCGATCATGTCGGTGTCTGAGCGCAGGTCGCCGCGCGTTCAGAACGGGCCCCACTCGTCTCGGCCGTCCCCGGTGCGGAGGGACCGCACTCGCCGAGCGAATTCGGCGGCAGACCGCTCACTCGTCGTGACCTGGTGGCCGAGCCAGGCAACCATCATCAGCTCACGTAGGTCAGCGAGCGTTTCGTAGCCCGGCCAGTTCATCAGGTCGAAGCCGTACCGGTGCACGAACTCGGCGTACTCCGCCTTTGTATGCCAGTCGTACCTGTCGTAGAAGATCGCCGTCTGGATCAGGTCCCACTCGCGTGGGGCGAGGGCGAAGCCGTCCAGATCGATGAGCACAGCGTGCCCGTCCCGATGGCGGAGGATGTTCCCGATGCTGGCGTCACCGTGGATCATGCCGAAGGGAAGGACGAAGTCCAGCCGGTCGTAATCCTTGGCGAGCGTCGCCGCTCGCTCCTCCAGAAACGTCCGGTCCTCCCCCGAGATGCCGTCCAGGCCGTCGAGGGACGCCGCCAGCTTGGCCAGCGGGTCGAAGTACGGCAGGCCCAGAGATTCAGGTTCCTCAAGCCAGTGCAAGCGCCGTAGGAGATCGGCCAGCTCGCCAACCGTCGCATACTCCTCGTGCTCTTGGACGCTCTCCCAGAAGGTGATCACCAGGCCGCCGACGACCAGCGGTTGCGCAACCGACGCCGGCACGCGCGTGACCGGGAAGTCCTGCGTCTCAAGCCACCGGGCCACGCTCACGGCCCGTTCCATCTCGGCGAGCACCGACGGATCACGCGCGATGCGGACGATGACGGGTAACGACGTCAGGCGATAGACCGCGTTCGAGCCGAGCCGCAGCAGCTCGGCGCCACGGGGGTCGAGTCCCGCCGTCGCACATACCTCCCGGAGAACGGGCGCCAGGCCCTCCGCCGTAAACTCCACGCCGCCGCCGTCCGGTCCCCCGCTGCTGCCCGAGATCATGCTTCGACCATACGGGCCGTACCGACCGCCCGACAGGCCGCCCACGTAATAGGGGCGTAATGATCTTGCTCAGCGGGGCCCGAGCCAATCCCTCCCCCGCAGCTCAGGGCCCTATAGGCCTCTCGGTCTCACCTGGGCTCCGGAGCCGTGTGCGCAGGTTCGAATCCTGCCGGGGGCACCCTGCATGAGGTGCCCAAAGACCCCGTCACCAGCGGAAACGCTGAGGCCGGGGTCTTCGTGTTTGTGCAGCGCTATGCCGCCGAAAGCGGCCCTATGTCGGGTCCGTGGACGAGCTGTGGACGGGATCTTGGGGCATCGGCGCAGGTGAGGTCCAGAAAGCCACGACGTCGCTGGACGGTCGGTCCACAGCACCCCGGTGTTCTGGACCTACCGGATGCTGGTAGGCGTCGAGGCCTGGGAGCGCGAAGGCCGGGCAGCCAGAAGGAGAAGAAGCGCGAACGCGAGTTCAGCGAGAGCCACGAGCGGGAGGCCGTCGGTTGCCGTCGGGACGGTGGCGGCGAAGTGGCCGAGGGCGAGGAAAAGGAAGTCCAGAGACCAGGTCGCGGTCGGCCGACGGTAAGCACGGGCGAAGGCCCGGGAAGCGCCGCAAAGGCATGCGACGACCCAGAACAGCGCCAGAGCGAAGGAGACATAGGTCATCCACGTAGGGCCGGGGCGGTCAGGTTCACGGGGGAAGGCCACAGCGATAACAGTGGTCCCGGCGAGCAGAACAAACAGCCAGATGGCCTCGACGATCAGGGCCAGACCGAGGGCGATGCAAGCAACCCTGCGCACCGGCACTCCTCTGCGGAGGGGTAAGGGAAAAAGGCGACGGAACAATAGCGCCGGAGAGGGACACTCAAGTCGTGCGGGGCCGCCCATGGCTCCCGTGGGAACGGCCGGCACCCCATCGGGATGCCCGGCTCAGGCCTGGTTCCAAGCCTGGCGATGGCGAGCAACGCTGTACACCTGCTCCACCTGGTCGGCCGTGAGAACGCCTGAGAGCGGAGCGAGTGCCGATACCTGGCGCTCCTGATACACCCGGACATCGAGCTGCGTCGGCCGAGGCTTCTGACGCGGGACGGCCGGGTGATACTACTGAAACCAGCGCAGCAGCCGGCGAGTCTCATCTCGTAACGGGTGTGGAGGCGCACATGGACGAGCGCAAGTCCGCCCTGAGCGGCGACCGGGATGATTACGTCCCCCCCTTTGGGCTGGGGGCCCTGGCGATCGTCGTGGCCATCGTGGTGTGGATGGCATTCGGGCCGCTCGGACCGCTGTGGCTCTACGTTCTCGGCTGGGCGGTGGCGCTGGCCGCAGCGAACGGTGTCTCCTGGCTGCTGGTACGCCGCCGGGGCTGGGCTCATCCCGGGGCCGGCCATCTATCTCCGCTGGCCCAGCTCATGGCAGGGCTGCTGCGGCTCGGTCCGGAATCATGGCTGCTGGCCCCCCGCTGGGCCAAGACCCGAACGATCGCCATGGGTTTCCTGATAGCCGCCACCATTGCCGGAGGCATGGGATGGAAGGCTGGTCAGGAGTACCAGATGCTGGCGAATCTCCGGGACCGGGGCCACAGGACGGACGCAACCGTAGTCGAGATCACCAGCCGGTCGGAGGACAGCCGGGCGACCAGCGTGACCGTACGCTTTGGCACACCGTCCGGCCCCGTACGCGCGGATATCGATGTCGCGGTCAGCTCAGCAACCGAGGCGATGCCAGGAACGCGCATACCCGTCGTCTACAACCCGGCGCACCCCACCGAGGTCCGCCACATTGCATACCTCGACGGACGCGACGCCGACGGAATCCGACAGGGTTCGATCGTGATCGGGCTGCTCGCAGCGGGCTTGCTGGCGGGCACTGTGAGAGTGGTGGTGCGTACCAGGCGGCAAACGGAATCAGACACGACGCCGGACACCGACCACCCCAGGACCTAGTGCCGCGGGGCAGCCGCCGGCGGCAATGCAAGCAGCCGGACTGCCTGCCACCACGCCTCGCAGCTTCAGCCCGGCCCGGCCTGCCGGGGCACTCGCCCGAACACGTACCGAATTCGGTAGCTGACCAGGGCGGATGCCGACACGAGAGGGCGGGAGCCGGTCTCACTGCCTCCCGCCTCCTTAGATGACGACCCAAGCCGAGCAGGCCGGCCACCCAGACCCACATCTGGACCCCTGACGTCCGACACGTCTCGCGAAGCGAGGGAGCGGCGCACAGGCTGGACAGTGGAGGTGGGTTGTCGTGGCGCGAAACGAAGCCATCTCGCCCGTCGAGGGTGCTGAAGTGCTGGAAGCTCTGTTCGACCAGTGCCCTATAGGCCTGCTGATCTTGGACACGGAACTGCGCATCCTACGAATCCACCTCATCAGGCCGGTTCTGCACGAAGCGCCCCCGCGACAGATCATCGGCCGGCACGTCACCGACGTATACGACCTTTCCGCACCCGGTGACGTGGAGGCAATGCTGCACGGCGTGCTGGAGAGCGGCGCTCCCGCACGGGGGCAACTGGTGGCGGTGCGTCCGAAGAGCGCGCCGGGCCCGGAGTACCTGTTCTCCGTCTCGGCATCTCGCCTGGAGGACTCGCAGGGGAGGATATGGGGGGTACTGGCGGAGATGCTGGATGTCACCGAACGCGAAAAGGTACGCGCCCGTCTGCGTGTCCTCGGCTCGGTGCGCGAGCAGGTGGGACAGACCCTCGACGTGGTGGCCACCTGCGAGGAACTGGTGCAGGCGGTGGTGCCTGACCTCGCCGACGTCGCCGTGGTGGAAGTGGTGGACGCGGTGATACGCGGCGAAGACCCTCCGCCGAGCCCTCTGGAACGGGAGATACCGCTGCGGCGTGCCGCCGTCGGCCACAGCGGCGCCAAGGAGCAGATTCAGGCACATCCGGTGGGTGACGTGCGCGCTCTGCCGTTGCCGACGCCGTACGCCCAGACGCTGGCCGACCTCAAGCCCCGTCTCGTCGCCCTGGGCCCCAACACGCCCTGGCTGGCCGCCGTCCCGCCGCGCGCCGAGGCAATCCGCGCATCCGGTGCCCACAGCCTGATCACTGCACCCTTGACGCTGCGTGGAACCGTGCTCGGCCTGATGAGCCTGTACCGCACCGACCAGGCGGACGTCTACGACGAGGACGATGTCACTCTCGCCCTCGCACTGGCCGCTCACACCGCGCTGAGCATCGACAACGCCCGCCGCTACACCCGCGAGCACGCCATCGCCTCGACGATCCAGCGCCACGTGCTGGCTCCCCGTCCGGCGTCGCTGACCACCGTGGAAACCGCGTACCTGCACGTGCCCTCCGAGGCAGGTGGAGGCGGCGGGTTCGACACCTTCGCCCTGTCCGGCGCCCGCACCGCTCTGGTGGTCGGCGAGTGCGCCGGCCAAGGCATCCACGCGGCCACCACCCTGGGACAGCTACGGACCGTCCACCACTCCCTGGCCACACTCGACTTGGAACCCGACGAACTCCTCGCACGCCTCAACGACACCGCCATCAGCCTGGCTCAGGAACGCGCGGCTCTGCCGCCCGGCGACCCCCTGCA
>NZ_JBSFJX010000348.1:0-5267 GCF_053598275.1 Streptomyces sp. NPDC001156
CCAGGGCCATGCTGGACGCCCTGGTCGCGGGCGAGCGTGACCCGCAGGTGCTGGCGGACTTGGCGCTGGGCAGCCTGCAGGGCAAGGTACCCCTGACCCGGGCGCTGACCGGCAGCTTCAGTGAGCACCACGCGTTCATGGTCGCCTCGATGCTCCGGGCGATCGACGAGGCCGACGCGCGAATCGCGCGGCTCAGTGAGGAGATCAACCGGCAGTTGCTGCCCCTGCGGCAGGTCGAGCTGCTGATCACCATCCCCGGAATCAGCCTGGTCATGGCCCAGATCCTGATCGCTGAGGTGGGTGTGGACATGGGCCGCTTCGCCACCGCCGGGCACCTCGCCTCGTGGGCCGGAATGTGCCCGGGCAACAAGGAGTCGGCCGGCAAACGGCTGTCCGGCCGCACCCGCCACGGTGACACCTGGCTCAAGACCGCACTGTTCCTGGCCGGCGCCACCGCCGCCCGCAGCAAGGGCACCTACCTCGGCGCCCAGTACCGAAGGCTCGTCCCCCACCGCGGAGCCAAGCGCGCCACCATCGCGGTCGGCCACTCGATCCTGGTCGCTGCCTGGCACATCCTGCGCGACCTGGTCCCCTACCGGGACCTCGGCCCCGACCACTTCACCAACCGGCTCGGCAAGGAAAGACACACCCGCCGCCTGATCGCCCAACTCGCCGCCCTCGGCCTCGACGTCACCGTCACCCGCGAGAGGGAGCCGCTTGACCTGCACCGACGCGCATCAGCTCAGGTCATTTTCAAGAGAGTGAGCAGGAGTGGGTCTTGTACCCAATCCTGGTCAACTGGCGCATCCCGAACGGTGGTGGATGCACTGGTTGCGGCGCGGCCCGGAGAGACGCGGTCAGGCCGACCACGGCCGGTCAGGGACTGTCTCCGTGCCAGTCGAACCTTTGCCGGTCCGTCGACCTCGGGGCGTAAAGGGCACGACCGCCAGGGCCATACCGGCCTATCTCCGTGGTCAAGGCGACGCCTTCGTTCAGCTCGTGGTCGGGCCAGCCTGTGATGTCCAGGAGAAGACCGTCCAGCGGGCCGCCCACCAGCTCCACATACATGCGCCCCTGTCGCGGCCCGGCGTCCTCGTGGTCGGCCCCGTAGACCCGGCCCCGCATGAACTCCAGTTCATCCATGCCCAACAGGGTCGCAGCCGCCACCGACAGCCTGCGTGACTAATCCGCGTCAGAGGCGTTGAACATGGCATCGCGCATGACTATCCGTCCCCCGCGGATACGCGATCCAGTAGGGGCCCGAACCCTGCCCGGCTTCGGGCCCTTGCTCATACCCAGCCGTGCCGCACGTCTTGCGAGCAGGCACGGACGGTCCAACGTGCGGGGCGTCGTGCCATGCTGCCGCCATGGAGCAGCATGTGGGGTACCGGGGCCAGATGATCGTGCAGGCCGCGGTCCTGCCAGTCAGGGCCGACATGGATCGGCACGCAGGGGACCGCGAGCGGGAAGCTCCTTGCCAGGTCGCACCCCCGCGATTCGTCGGTCGCGAGGTCGAGTTGGGCCGGTTGGCCGATGCCTTGAGTCGCCCGCCCGCCGTGGTGCTGGTCGAGGGCGAGGCCGGGATCGGGAAGAGCCGGCTCATCCGCGAGGCCGTGGAGGCGATGGCCGTCCTCCAGGCGGTTGAGGGAGCCGCCGTGCCGGGCCGCCGAGTGTTGACGGCCGTATGCCCGCCGTTTCGCGAACCGATGACGCTCGGCCCGATCGTGGACGCCGTGCGCCAGGCTCGGGCCGACGTCTCTGGTCTCGGGCTGACCGCGCTCGCGGGGACGCTGCGGCCGTTCTTCCCCGAGTGGGCCGAGGGGCTCCCGGACGCGCCCGAGCCCCTGGCCGACGCCCGTGCCGCACGCCACCGCCTGATGCGCGCGCTGGCGGAGCTACTGGACCGGATCGGCATCGAGGTCCTGATCGTGGAGGACGTCCACTGGGCGGACGAAGCGACCATGGAGTTCCTGCTCTTCCTCGCCTCCCAGCAGCCGCAGCAGGTCAGCCTGTTGCTGACCTACCGTCCCGAGGACCTTCCGGCTGACTCCCTGTTGCCGCGCCTGTCCTCCCGGCTGCAGCCCGGCGTGAGCCACGCCCGCATCGCGCTCGGCGGCTTGGGCGCACTGCAGGTCACGGAACTGGTGTCGTCCATGCTGGGCGGCGAGCACGTCTCCACCGTCTTTGCGGCGTTCCTGCACGAGCACACCGAAGGGGTGCCCCTGGCACTGGAGGAGTCGGTTCGTCTGCTGCACGACCGCGCGGACCTGGTCCGGCGGGACGGCCGGTGGACCCGCAGGTCGCTTGGCGAGATCGCCGTCCCGCCGTCCCTCCGGGACGCCGTCGCCGAGCGGGTCCGCGGACTCCACCCGGCCGCGCAGGCGGTGCTCCTCGCCGCCGCGGTCCTCATCGATCCCGCGGACGAGGCCGCCTTGTCCGCCGTCAGCGGGCTGCCGCCGGACCAGACCGACCCGGCGATCCGGGAGGCCGTCCGCAGCGGGCTGGTCGCCGAGGACGATGCCGGCCGGATCGCCTTCCGTCACGTCCTGGCGGCCAGGGCTGTCTACGACAGGGCCGCGGGTCCCGACCGCCGGGACGCGCACCAGCGGGCGGCCGGGGTCCTGGAGGCCGCGCGGCACGCACCGGTCGGGCGGCTGGCCTACCACTTCCGGAAGGCGCGCGACGTGGCGAAGTGGCGCCGGTACGCCGAGCAGGCCGCCGATCTGGCCTTGTCCTCCGGCGATCACCCGACCGCGGTGACCTTCCTGACCGACCTGCTCGACGAGAGCGGGTTGCCGGGCGGGGACGTGGCGCGGATCGCGAAGAAGATGCCGCTGCTCGCGTTCACCGGATACCTGGGCCGTGTCGATCTGGTCAGCAGGCTGCGCGCCGTCCTGGCGGACGAGCGGTTCGACGTGCACGACCGTGCCCGGATACGGGCCCAGCTCGGCCGCATGCTCATGCACGCGGGCGAGTTGGAGGCGGGCTCGGAGGAGGTGAAGCGGGCGATTCCCGATCTTGCCCACAGCCCGTTCGAGACGGCGCAGGCGATGATCATGCTCGGCGGTCCGTCGGGCCTGCTGTGGCCGGCGAAGGAGCACCGACGCTGGCTCGACCTGGCCGCGCGTGTGCCGGACGCCTCGATGTCCGAGGGGGACCGCCAGAGCCTGTTGATCGACCGGACGACCGCGCTGCTGGGCCTGGGCGAGGCGTCCGGGTGGGACCTGGCGCGCCAGTTCTCCGCCGAGGTGTCCACGTCGCAGGGCGCGCTCATGGCCGCCCGTGCGTCCTTGAATTTCGGGAACGCCGCCATGCGGTGGGGCCGATACCCGGAGGCGCGGCGGCGGCTGGCGAACGGGGCCGACATCGCGGGCCGTCACCGCTACCAGCGGCTGCGGGACCTGGCGGTGGTCACTTTGGTGCACCTGGACTGGTTCACCGGCGCGTGGGCCGGTCTCGCAGAACGCGCCGGCCGTTGGGCGCAACTGGACGAGGAACCGCTGATCCAGCTCGACAGCCAGCTGGTCATCGGGCTGCTCGGCGCCGCCGCGGGGGGTGATCGCTCCACCGAGGACACCTTGCGGCTGGTACGCGACGAGAGCGCGCGCCGCGGCGTCGTGGATATGTCCTTGGAGTCGACCGCCGCGCTCGCCCGTCTCCGGCTCGCCCGCCGCGACGTGGCCGGGGCCCTGGCGCTGACCGACGAGGCGGAACAGGTGGTGGCCGGCAAAGGGATGTGGCTGTGGGCCACCGAGACCGTGCCGGTGCGCGTCGAGGCACTGGTGCTCGCGGACCGGCGGGCCGAGGCCGAAGCGCTGGTGGCGGCGTTCGACCGGGGCTTGGAAGGCCGCGACGTCGAGGCCGCCCGGGCGGCCCTGCTCTCGTGTCGCGGACTGCTCGCCGAGGGGCAGCGGGAGTACGCCGCGGCAGCCGCCGCATGGCACAGTGCCGCGGCGGCCTGGCAGAACCTGCCGAGGCCGTACGAAGCGCTGCTGGCCCGTGAACGGCAGGCGGGCTGCCTGCTGGGCGCGGGCGATCGGGCGGCGGCCCTGGCACAGTGGGCCGCGGTCGCGCGGGAGCTGCTCGTTCTCGGCGCGAGGAGCGACGCCGACCGGGTCCTGCATACCCTGCGCGAGCACGGTGCGGTGACTGGCGATCAGCCCGGTGCCGGCCGCCGCCGCGGCTACGGGCACCAGCTCTCGCCCAAGGAATTGGACGTGGTGGTGCTGCTGCTCGGCGGCCTGTCGAACCGTGAGATCGCCGACACGCTCTCCCGCTCGCCCAAGACCGTGGCGGCCCAACTGAACTCGGCGATGCGCAAGCACAGAGTGTCCTCGCGGACCGCCCTGGCCGTCGTGGTGACCCAGCGGGCCCTCAACCCCGACTTCTCCGCCGAGGTCCCCGAACGGCTCCGCACTGCCGCTCTGTCCGTCACGGCGCCAGCACCCGGCGCCTCGCAGAACGGCGATCCGCTGAGTACCGTTTCCTGACGGCGCCGGCAGTCCGTTCCCTCCGGCGCGGGCGACGTCGGGCGCGGAGGGCCCGACCTGGCCTGGTTCGGAGGCGTCCGGCCCCCTCGCGGCTCCGCCCCACCGGGAGACCCAGCGGGGCGGAGATCTGCCGCACTGCGTCGGGGCCGGCCACGGAGGGCTGCCGGACCCGGTGTCCGTCAGGCGGTCGACAGGGCGAAGTCGGCCCTCGTGTCCCGGCCTTGTCTCGCGGTCACATTCCGGGCCGCGCCGGCGTGCCCGTCGTCGCTGACGGCGGTCGTCAGCGCGCCCGGGGCGAGCCACACGTGGTACTGGCCGTGGCTGTCGGTCGTGACCGAGATCGGGCTCCTGCCCGCGCGGGACACGGAGACCGTGGCCCCCGCGAGGGGGTTGGGAGCTGTTCGGTTTCGGATGTGCAGGAGTGTGTGTGCGTGTGCACGAGCATGTACTGGTTCGTGGTGGTGCAGCGCGCACGACGCATGGCGGGCACTGTCAGTGCCGGCCGGTACCGTTCTTCCTGTTGCCGATCAAGCGTTGGGGAGGGGGCACATCGATGCGAGGTGAGTCGCTGCGCACGATCGCTGCCCCCTTCGTGGCCCTCGGCCCGTCCGGCGTGGCGATCCGCACCCGCATCAAGGGCCTCACGCCGGACGACGAGCAGGTGTTACGTCTGGTCGGCGCACATCTGGGGTCGCTGGCCTCGAAGGATCTCAAACGCCGGTGCGCCGAGGGCCTGGAGCACTCCACGGATACATGGGCGCAGCGCAAGCGGGCCCT
>NZ_JBSFJX010000349.1:0-5265 GCF_053598275.1 Streptomyces sp. NPDC001156
AGCACACTCGACGTCATCCAGACGGGCACCACGCCCGATTTTCCCGGCCACGGGGCGGGACCGAAAGGGACCGGGGATGACTTGGTTCTCGCTCCACACCGCGCACAGTCCATCGTGGTGCACCAGGTGCACGGCCCGGCCGTGCTTGCGGCCCATCTCGGATGCGGATCGAGCACGGCTTGGCCAACCGACCGAAGCCCTACATCGGCTGATCAGCAAGGCGGGCACGCGTCCGCTCGACGGCGGCTCCGAGATACGGCCGCGCCTTGCTGATCGCGTTGTGCACCGCGCTCCCCGGCTCGTACCTCTCCAAGATCTCGTCGATGCGCTGATCGAAGTCGAAGGACTGCCCGGCTGGACCGGTCGTCATGTCGGCACACGTCAGCGCGTCCGAGACCGAGGAGTCCTCACGCTCATATGCGGCCAACTCAGCGGTGAGTCCACGCTGCTCCGCCTCGTACACGGCGCCAGAGTGGTGAGCCACCAGTCGTACGAGCCGCGCCGGCGCGCCGAGCCGTTCCAGATGGCGGGCGCCATCGAGTGGGTGGAACTCGGTCTCGCGCAGCTCCAGGGCATACCCGATGTCATGCAACCAGGCGGCGGCAACGAGCAGGTCCCGATCTTCTTCGGACACAGCGGCAGCTACCTCGCGCGCACGGGCCGCAACGGCCTGCGTGTGCAGCCAGCGGTTCCCAAGCGGGGGCAACAGAGACTCGGCCAGTTCGGCCGCGCCCTGAGGCGTGTCCAGTGCAGAAGGCATAAACCGCACCGTAGCTCAGCGGGATGGATCACCGACAGTCCGGCGCCAGATATACCGGATCATGTGACGACGCAAGCCCGACGCCGGATCGCCAAACGTGGCAGACGTCCGTCAGGACCGTGGTCGCGGTGGGCACGCCTTGCTCGAAGGCCAGAGCCGCCTCGCATGGCTCCGGCCCTTCGCGTGTGCGCGGCTGCCCTCGCCCCGGGTGCCCGACTCGAAGCGACCTTCTTCGGCGAAGAGGTGATCTTCTTCAGCAAAACAGACATGCCTCCTGTACAACCCTTCCTCCCCATGCCGTGTCAAACACCGCGCCGGACATAGGAACGGGACCTATCCGGACACCCCCCGCGCCCCCGAGCCAGCCGGTCGTATCTGAGCCAAGGAGCCGCTCATGCGCAAGCACCGCTCGGCCGCCGTCGCGGCGGCATCGTTTCTCCTCGTCACGGGCGCGGTCATCGCGACCGCTCCGAGCGTCTACGCCGGAACACCCGGCGGAACACACGCCAACGACCGCAACACCGACTTCAACGGCGACGGATACGACGACGTGCTCGTCGGCGGCCCCGGCGCGGCGGTCGGCGGGCACAAGGGCGCCGGCATGGTAACCGTGCAGTACGGCGGACCCAAGGGCATCGGCACGACCAGAGCCAAGGCCTTCAGCCAGAACTCCACGGGCGTCCCCGGCGCCGCCGAGACCGGTGACGGCTTCGGCAAGTCGCTGGCCACCGGCGACCTCGACGGCGACGGCTACGACGACGCGATCATCGGCATCCCCGGCGAGGACCTCGGCGCCGTCGCCAACGCGGGCGGCGCGGTCATCCTGTGGGGCACGCCGAAGGGCCTCACCGGATCGGCCAGCGACTGGCTGCAGGCCGACGACCCCACCACGGGCGGCAGGTTCGGCGCCTCGCTCGCCGCGGCCCGCTTCGGCGACACCACTCCGGGCGACTCCCTCGCCGTCATGGACTCGGTCGGGCTGACGATCTACACCTTCGAGCCCGCCCCCCAGCCCACCGCCAAGAGCGCGGACGCACAGGCGCGGCGGCCCGTGCAGAAGTCGCGCACCACGCTCACCTCGCCTCCGCGGAAGACGCTCAGCCACGCCTCCGCCGACGACGCACCGGGCATCCAGCCCAAGTCGATGACCACAGGCGACTACGACAACAACGGCTTCGCCGACCTGGTCGTCTCCGGCACCAGCGTGGGCGGCGAGCCGGGCTACGGCTGGTCGTACATCCTGCCCGGCACCGCGTCGAACGAAGAACCGCTGCCGATCACCGCGGTGCGCGGCGGCCCGGTCGTCGCGTCCGGCGACATCAACCGCGACGGCTACGACGACCTGGTTACCGGCGAGCCGCACAGCCCGGACGACGGCGGCCAAAGCATGACCGGCGGCATGGTCGGCGTCTACTACGGCAGTGCGGCCGGGCCCGCCGGCCGGGAGGGGCCGGGCACCCCTCCCGTGTGGTGGACCCAGAACTCGGCGGGCGTGCCGGGCGCGAACGAGCAGGGCGACGGCTTCGGCACCGACCTCTCCGTCGGCGACAGCAACGGCGACGGATACGCGGACGTGGCGATCGGTGTCGCGGGCGAGGACATCGGCAGCGTCGCGGACGCGGGCGCCGTCACGGTCCTGCGTGGCTCGGTCAAGGGCATGACGTCCACCGGCGCACTGTCCGTGAACCAGGGCACCGCGAACGTCCCGGGCACCGTCGAGAAGGGCGACAAGTTCGGCGGCCAGGTCTCCTTCACCGACCCGAACGACGACGGCCGCTTCGGCCTGCTCGCCTCGGCACCCGGTGAGAACACGAACGACGGCTACGTCTGGGTGTTCTCCGCGCGCAGCTCGGGCCTGACCACCTCCGGCTCCTGGAACTACGGCCCGAGCGCGTTCGGCGGCCTGCCGACGGACGCACTGTACGGGGCGGCGATCGACGACTAGCGCGTGTCTCTTTGATGGGTTGATCAGTTGCTCGGATATACCTGTCCGATTACTGATCACTGATGCGATGTGGGACCGGATCTTGCCGCTGATGCCAGCCCAGCCGGCCCGGGAGCGGCGGTGGGCCGACCACCGCCGCACCCTCAAGGCCATCGCGTGGAAGTACCGCACCAACTCACCCTGGCCAGACCTGCCTGCGACGCCGGGGAATCCGCGCGGTCATCCCGCAGCCCTCCGACCAGATCGGCCACCGCCTACGACGAGGCCGCCAAGGTGGCCGCCCGTCCGGCTTCGACGCGTGCGCCTACAAGCAGCGGAACACCGTCGAACGGTGCATCAACCGCCTCAAGCAGTGGCGCGGCCTGGTCGCGCGAACCGACAAACTCGCCATCGCCTACCAGGCCGCACTCCACCTTGCTGGCATCCTCATCTGGACACGGCGCTGACCAAAGAGACAGGACCAGCCGGTCGGCCAACGGGCGCGCTCAGTGCTGTACTGCGAGTCCGGGGCGGTGACGCCGCATCGCGTCCAGGACCGCCTCAGGCGGCACCGGCAAGGTGTTGGTGGCCATGGTGGCCGGACCAAAGCCGAGTCGTGCGTTCATGGACGCGGTGCTGCGGACGAGCTTGGGTGCTCGAGCCAGATAGGCGTCCTGATCGTGCAGCACCAGCTCGATGAACCACTGCGAGGTGTTACGTACCCGCTGCTCGCGGATCCGCACGGCGGCTATCTCGTCCCAGCCGAACCGGCCCAGCCTCACGTGGTCCACTCCCGCGTCGTCCAGCATCAACTCCGGTCGGTCGCGGAGCAGGCGCTGGATGATGAGCACCGTGCAGAACCCGAAGAAGGGCACGGCCAGCGCCCCTGCCACCGTCATCTTCACGGTGCTGTGGGCGACCAGGAAAACAAGGCCCACAGCGACGAAGACCACAGAGCCGGCCAGCATGGCCCACACACGTCCCTTGGCGAGCGGGTAGACCGTCGGGGGCAGTGGAACGCCGTTTCTGATCACGGGCTCAGACGATAGGACCAGAGCCCTCGTCAGCGGAAGCCTTTTCGGCAGACCGTCTGGTGCCGTGGCCGGCACCCAGCAAGCATGCCCTGCGGGCAGAGTTTCCCTACGTTCATCAAGCACCGGCTGCGCTCCGCTCCGCCGGGCGCGCTTCCCGGCTCCGCTGCGCGCTGCGCTCCTGCCTTCGGCCCGCTCCGCGCGCGCTGCGCCGACGCGCGCCCACGTGTGGATAGGGCTCGGATGCCGTGACTCGAGCACCGCAGAGAGCGGCCACCCGAGTTGATGCAGACCCAGCGCGACTGGAACCGGACCTACGAAGCGCTCGCCCAACGGCCTCCCCAGACCACAGCGCTACGCAGACGCCTGCAGGAGCTCTCCAGCCGACTTGCCTCCCATCCGTACTGGCACACGCAGGCCGGCCGATCACCGGCGGCCAAGGTGGAACTGCGCCGGCAGGGCCGCTCCCAGAAGGAAGAGGTGTCGTGAACGATCACCTAACCGAGCGTCAGGAACGAATCCTGAAGTGCATCAGGGACTGGATCGCCGCGTACGGAGAGACACCCTCGGTGCGGGAGATCGGTCAAGTCGTTGGCCTGTCGAGCAAGTCGTCCGTGGCTTACCAGCTCGACAGGATGGAACAGCTTGGGGCCATCGACCGGAGCGTGCGCCGCGGTAGAGGCCGAGGCATCTCGCTGCCGCGATAGATGGAGCGGCGGGGTTTCCCGGCAGTGGTCCGGAGCCGCCTCAGGTACAGACACGGTCAGCTGCGCCAATGCGTCCGACACACCTTCGACACAGTCTGTGTCGCTGGCGCCCTTCGATGGACATCGCCGCAGGTGAGGGAGCCATGCGGAGTGATCGAGGCATTCACTCCGGAGTCGTGCGCGCAGGTTCGGATGCTGCCGAGGGCGGCTCGGACCTGCTGGGCGGGCCGGCGTCATCGCACTGGAGAACACCAACAGCCGCCGCGCGGGGAACATCTCCCCAACGGGAGCACCCTGCATCGCGAGGCAGGAACGTCAGCCTTACCACCGCGCCCACGAGCTCAGTCACCACGCACAGCGTGATCTCACGCTCGACGCTCAGGCCGACGCTTCGGCTGCGGCGCTCACCGCTGAACGCCTCCCCGGAGAGGTACGCGAGTGCACAACGCGTGCACACTCGCGCGGGAACACCCGGGAATTCGCAGGTCGAAGCGGGCACTGCCTGGACACGGTAAAGAGCCCCGACCAGACCATAAGCCCAGGCCAAAGCCCAGATGGCAGACGAGTCGGGCTATACGCCAGGTACAGGCTCATCAATTTGCTTAGAGTTCTTCAGTGATCGTACGGTGATTGTGTGGAACTTCTTCGACTCTCAAAGGCCGTGAAACGTTTGGGTGTTCATCCGGTGACGCTTCGTCTGTGGGCTGATTCGGGGAAGATTCCGGTGAGTTGGGTCGGGCGTGAGCGTCGGTTCTCCTCGATCGATGTGGAGGCGATGAAGGTCTCCACCGGTGGGGAGCGTGTCCGCCTGGAGGGCCTGTACGTGCGCGTCTCCGGCTCCCA